>JAOUGB010000105.1 GCA_029857875.1 Desulfobacteraceae bacterium
ACATCAAGACGGGCAAGGTCTGCCACATGGATGACTTCTTCTCTGCTTATTTTCATAATATCTCCTTAACCCGGACAAGCCGGGAAAGTGCCTAAAGTGAGCTAAAGTTTGAAGTGTCTAAAGTTATCGGAAATTAAGCCCCTAACGTTGAACAATGATAGCGTCCATTTTTTCTTCTTTTAGCCGCTTGAGCATAGGACCGGCTTCGGACCTGCTGTTAAAAGTCCCAACCCGAACCCTGTACCAGATACCTTTCCCGGGGACTTTTCCGATACTTCGATATGCCGGATATCCCCCTTTTTTTAACCGGCCCACTAACTTGTCGGCAATGCCGGAATCTTTTAATGAAGCGATCTGAATTGTAAATTTGTTATTGTTTTGAGATGCCTTTTTTGAATCGGAAGTTTTTACTTTGGGCGCCGGGTCGGTTTTTAGGGTCGGCATCTTTTTGTTTTGCAAAGAAGCGGTCTTTTTCGGCTCAGACTCTTTCTGAGGTTTGATGGGATCATTTTTCAGTCTGACTTCATCACCGGTCTTTTTAAGTGTTTCATAAAATCCCATTTTTGTTTTGCTGTCATCGGTATTTGAATCTATTTTGTACTGATCCAGTTCCTTTTTGATCACCGCTTCCTTCAAAGCAGCCAATTCATTCTGAAGCTTTTCGATATCAAACTTTACAGGGACCATCTCTCTTCCCACAAGAATGCCAAGAACAAACATCCATGCACAGACAAACAACGTCAACCCTATCCATGGAATCAGTCCCTTACGCGTCTGTTTTTCGGAGGATTTCTTTTCTTGGGGCAGTGTTTTTTCTTTTTTGTCCATTATTTTTTATGATTCACTGCGGCTCTGCGGTGAGAAATACAAGGTTACATTTTTTCCGGCGCAGATACTCCCAGCAGCGACAGTCCGTTTCGGATAACTTTCTGGACCGCCAGCACCATATAGAGCCGCCCCTTTGACAGCAGCGGATCATCGGATAGAACCCTGTGCTTGTTGTAGTAAGCGTGAAAAGAAGACGCAAGATCCATCAGATAAAATGTTATTCTGTGCGGTTCCATATATTTTGCGCTGTCTTCGACAACTTCGGGATAACGGGTCATGGCTTTAATGAGGTTGATTTCCTCGGGTTCCTGCAGCATCGCTGCAGCCGTTTCATCCCATTCCAATTCGTACAAACCTCTTTCCCGGCTTTTTCGCGAAATACTCGATATTCTGGCATGAACGTATTGAACATAGAAAACCGGGTTGTCATTCGTCTTTTTCTTTGCCAGTTCCAGATCAAAGTCAAGAGGGCTTTCATAATGACGCGTTAGAAATATAAATCTTGCAGCATCTCTCCCGACCTCCTTGACAACTTCATTTAAAGTTACAAATTCACCGGCTCGGGTCGACATGGCCACCGGCACTTGTTCTCGAAGGAGGTTGACAAGCTGCACCAGGATAACATTAAATCGATCTATATTCAGCCCCGATGCTTCAATGGCGCCGGTGACTCGGGGAATATATCCGTGATGGTCAGCCCCCCAGACATCGATGACCCGATGAAACCCACGATCAAATTTATCCATGTGATATGCAATGTCGGATGCAAAATATGTGGTCTGTCCGTTTTTACGAACCACCACACGATCTTTTTCATCTCCAAAATTCGTGGTTTTAAACCATAACGCCCCATCTTTTTCGTAAATAATGTTTTTTTCTTTAAAATCTTCGATAACAGCGTTCACTTTACCTGTATCATAAAGGCTTTGTTCGCTGAACCAGTTATCAAACTCAATGCCGAAATCCATTAGATCCTTTCGGATATCTTTAATAATTCGCTCTGCTGCGAAACGGGCACAAAAGGAAATCGACTGCTCCTCATCCTGATCAAACAGCGCCTTCCCTTTCAATTCTATTATCTCTTTAGCATAATCGCGGATATAATCGCCTTGATAACACTCATCCGGGAACTGAATAATTTCCCCCATCAACTCCCTATAGCGCAGATAAACAGATTTACCCAGGGTATTTATCTGACGACCCGAATCGTTGATATAGTACTCTTTTTGAACATCATAACCGCAAAACCGCAAAATTTTTGCTACACTGTCACCCACAGCAGCACCCCGTCCATGACCGACATGCAGCGGGCCTGTGGGATTGGAACTTACAAATTCCACTTGTATTTTTTTGCCGTTCCCAATGTTCGAAGCACCATAAACAACATCCTCTTGATGAATTTTGCGCAGAACAGAATGCCAGGACAATGTATTTATAAAAAAATTAATAAATCCAGGACCGGCGATCTCCGTTTTCGCCAGAATTCTGTCCGGATCTTTGATATAATTTAAAATCGTTTCTGCAATTTTTCGTGGCGGCATCTTTTGAATAGACGCAGAAACCATGGCAATATTGGTGGAAAAGTCACCATGGGATTGAACTTTCGGCACTTCAATTTCGATTTCGGAAAATTCGGCACAAGGCAGCGCCTTATTTTCATATGCCAGTAAAATGGCGCCTGAGATGATGTTCTGTATTTTTTCTTTCATTGATTTTACGCTTTCTATCTTTCGTGTTCGCTGGATGTTTCATTTTTATAAGAGTTTCAATTCATAAAGACTTTTCATTTCCAAGTCAAGACACTTTGAGATCAAAATTATTTCGGAGCACTTGAAGCATATTCCCTTTTATGAGATAATAATTTTATTACGGGTAGAGTGGATCAAAATCTTTTCATAAATGCCGTGCTTGAACCGACACAGGAGGGGTAAAAGATGCTGGTTAAAAATTGGATGAGTAAAAAGGTGATAACAGTAGATGCTGATGATACCATGCAGAACGCCATTTATATTTTACAGGAACAAAATATCAAAATGCTGCCGGTCATGGATGATGGAAATCTTGTAGGCATCATCACCGACAGAGATCTGAAAAAAGCATCCCCTTCCGATGCAACGACCCTCGATATGCACGAGCTTTTATTTTTGATATCCAAAATAAAAGTCAGGGATTTAATGAAAAAACCGGTTTATACCGCTAGACCGGATGACACGGTGGAAGAAGCTGCCGCCCTCCTTTTGGAAAAAAAGATTTCAGGCCTTCCGGTTCTTGATGAAAATAATCGACTGGTCGGTATAATCACTCGGAGTGATATTTTCAGGGTCCTCTTATCCTTGAGTGGATTGGGGAAAAAAGGCATTCAGTTTGCCATTCAAATCAAAGATATGCCGGGCATTATAAAAGAAGTCCGGGAACTTATCCACGAGTATGGAGGACGCACCGCCAGCATCCTGAGTTCATCAGATAACGCTCCCGACGGCTATCTAAATTTTTACTTCAGGATTTATCAGATTGACAGGGAGAGGCTTCCCTCTCTTTTGGATAAAATCAGGGAAAAAGGAACTCTTCTCTACATGGTCGACCACAGAGAAAACAAACGAACCATTTACGGATCTTAACTGGTCGTCACAGAAAATTAAAAACCTGTATCCGTAAGACGTAAGGAATCAATTGGTTCGAGGCGCTTTCCAAAGTTCAGATTGGGCAAACGTCATCGCCCTTTAAAGCGGCTAATTAGTTGAAATAACAAATGGTTTTGATATTGGATTCAGTGGTGGTCATCGGTGTCATTCTCATGCTCGGGGTGATCGTGATCATGATCGTGATCTTCAACTTCATGCCCCGGATGGTCGTGGTCGTGGTAACGGCGCGGCATGTGATCATGGTTTTTCTCATCCTCAGGATGGATGTGCGCGAAGCGGTGAATGTGTTCGTGCACGTGTTCGTGAAAATGGTCGTGCTCAACCTCTCCATGCCGATGCTGGTGCGTATGCAGGTGCTGGTGTAAATGACTATGCTCGTGTTCGTGCTGCATTGTCAGGATAGCGCTGCGACTACGGCGACGGTAAGTGTAGGATAACTCGTTGAGGTTGCCGAGTCGTTCATCCTGCAAAAAAGCATGGGTTGGCATATCTTCCAGAATTCGACCCCTGTGCATCACCAGGGTACGGCGGGTCAATTTATTGACGAAAAACATATCGTGGCTGACGAGCAAAAGGGTCACGTCGAGATTACACAGAATATCCAGCAGCAGCTCCTCGCCCTGCGGATCAAGTCCGGCCGTTGGTTCGTCTAATATAAGCAGCTTGGGTTCCATGGCAAGAACACAGGCCAGCGCCAGACGTTTGCGTTCACCGCCGGACAAATGCAAGGGAACACGCTCTTCGAAGCCTTCCAAACAAACCATAGACAGGACCTGCGTAAGCCGTTTGCGAGATTCGTCCCTCGAATAGCCGAGTTGATGCAGCCCAAAGGTTATTTCTTCTCGGACGCTTGGACAGAAGAGTTGGTCGGCGCAGTCCTGAAAAACCATTCCGACCCGTCGCCAGAGGGTCTTGCGCCATCTGCGTGTCATCAACCGACCTGCAAAATGAAACTCTCCGAGTCCCTGACGCAGGCCGAGCAGACAGGACAACAGTGTGGTTTTGCCGGCGCCATTCTCACCGACGATTGAAATGCGTTCGCCATCTTGAATGGACAGATTGATGCCGTGTAACGCGAGTGTTCCGTCCGGGTACCGATAATGGTAGTCGCGCAGGAACACAAGCGATTTTCCTTCAGATACATCAGGCAAAGTGGGTGTTCGATGGAGCTCATCAAGTGGTTTTGATTGAGCCAGATCACATGATGAGGCAGTGTGAACCAGACGAAAGGAAAAATCGAGACCATGCTCACGCAGTGATTGACGTTGAGAGACCAGTTCGCGCAGTGTGTAATCATGCTGTATGCGACCACGATCGAGGACCACAGCCCTGTCGCAGAGTTCATAGAGAAATATCAGGTCATGGCTGATGCAGATCAGGGTGCCGGAGAAATCCCTCAACAGGTTGAGGAAGACCTCCTCTTGATGTGGATCTAAATTTGAGGTCGGTTCATCCAGGAGCAGCACGTTCGGCTGCATGGCAAGAAGCCCGGCTAAAGCGGCGCGCTTTTTTTGACCGAAGCTGAGATTGTGCGGCGCTTTGTACGCCATATCAAGCAGGTTGACGCGTTGCAGCGACTTCCGGGCCGTCTGCTCCGCATCTTGCCGAGAAAAACCCTGATGGCGGGGGCCGAAAGCCGTGTCATCCAGCAACGTGTGGCTGAAGAGCTGGTCGTCTGGATCCTGAAAAAGCAGGCCGATCTCCAGCCTGTTCCGATCCAGATGCTCCCCTTTCAACTGTTCCCCTTTGTAGAGCACTTCCCCGGCAGTCGGCAGCAATAGTCCACAGAGCTGTTTAATCAATGTGGTCTTACCGGACCCGTTTTGTCCAACCAAAGCGATTCTATCTCCGCCGGCTATGTCTAAGTCGATACAGGATAAGGCTTGGATATCATCCGGATAACGATAAAACACCCTGCGCATGCTGAATAGGGAAGCATCCAAGGTAGGTTTCTGAATTGGACGCAGAGGTTCATGCATTATGCTTACTCCTTACCAGGCAATCCGGTCATATGCAATCAGTGCCGCTCCAGCGGTCAGCCAGACCACCGCCAACAGCAAATCTCTGGTCCGTAAACGCAGCTCGGCCGGTTCCGGAAACCGTCCCCGGTAACCACGCGCCCGCATGGCATCGAAAACCCTCTCGGTCCGTTCGAAGCTGCGAACAAAAAGCATTCCAATAAAATTGCCCACTGCACGTAGCGTTTCCAGATCAGTGCGCTTTCGGAATCCGCGTACTTGCATGCCGGAAGACATACGCTGGGCTTCGTGACGAAAGACATGCAAATACCGGTAGCTGAGCAATACCATCTGTCCAACCATCTCCGGCGCACCGAGTCGGGATAGTCCGTGCAAGGTAACCGGCAGAGGTGCGGTAGACAGCAACGGCTCCATCAACACCGCGATAGCAATTGCTTTGGCTGCAATCGTCGCAGCCAGTCGCAAACCGCGCAGGTTGAAACCGAGCCAGTCCATCCCGTTGAAAACCAGCACCGTGTCACCATTGTGTGTGGGGACTGAAAAGGGCATGACCACTAAAAACATACAGACAAAACCGGTAATCGCCAATAGCCGCAACAGCACCTTGGCAAAGGAAACCCTTGCGATCACCAAAATTATCAATGAGACCCCGATGGCGACCAGCGCCGGCTCCAGATGATTCAGGGAAGCGATGGCAAAACTGCAAACCAGTATCGTCACGATCTTGCAGCGTACATCCCAGCAGTGCAGTAAGGAAGCACCGCTTCCATCGGCCAAGGGTGGGACCGACCAGTCACGTTTCTCCTCAGGTGCACTGTGCTTGTAAGCAATGCGTCGCAGCCAAACTACCATGATCGTTATCGCTGCTAATGGTATCAACAGCAACAGGAGCAGTTGCCATAAAGGCATCTGGATGTTGATCATATTAGCCATGGGCCGCCTTGGTTTGGCGCAGGAACGACGTTTGCAACAGGGCCGGCTTGACACGGGTCAGAAAGCCGATGGTAAATGCGCTCACTACGCCCTCAACGATGATGACCGGAATATGAGCCAGCAGCGCAATTTTGGCAACGCCGAAAAAATCCTCACCACCGGCAACCAGGAGTATCGCCAGAATAATTGCTGCCAGCGCTGTCCCTGCAGCGCCTGCCAACCCGCCGACAAACGCCTGCCGCAACTGAGTTCGACCTTTGTATCTCTGGAAGAACCAACCGCACGCCAGAGCGGGCAGCCCCATCATTAAGGCATTGGCGCCCAGGGCAGTCAAGCCGCCAAATTGAAATAGCAAGCTTTGCAGCAGTAGGCCAAGGCCTATGGAGAGAAAGGCGGACGGCCCCAGCAATGCCCCCGTCAGGCCCGGTATGATCAGATGAACGCTGGTCGGTCCAAAAGGCACATGGACCAGCGAAGCGACAAAAAAGGCCGCCGTCATTACTGCCAACTTGGGCAGTTCCTCGTTGCGGGTGCGGCGGGCACTCCAGGCCACCAGCGCAGCACTGGCGACATAACAGCCGACCGTAACGGAAATGGGGAGAACTCCGTCGGAAATATGCATTGTCTATTCCTTACGCCGCGAAGCGATAAAAGCCGCCACCCCGAATAGGCCGAAGATGTAACCGATACCCGCGAAAACGTCCTTGATACCCGGCTTGTCGAGATCCGCGCGCAGGGCTGCGATTTCCCGATGAATGCGCCTTAGATCGTTGGACAACTTTCTATTTTGTTCATTTAAAAGCGTAATGACCTCCTGAGAGCCCTCCTCCGGAGGGGTCTGCGCAGGAAGTGAGCTTGGCGAGCCCGCCAGACAGATCCACAGGAGGCCAACCATGAGGCCCCTTTGAATAATCGTCATCTCCCAGCCTCCAATTCGGCTTTTTTCAGCTTAAAACTGTTCT
>JAOUGB010000106.1 GCA_029857875.1 Desulfobacteraceae bacterium
GGCGGTGGTCATGGTGAAATGCTAAAAAAATGAAAAATCGCCGACAAATTTTGCTTTTGTCTTCCAATTATCCTGACTTTCGTGCCCTAAGGCTTATTCCTATAGTCCCGAAATCAAGCGCACTCGAAGGGTTCGGAACATCCTCGAATATGTTGTGTTTTTGCACTATCTCTGCTTCGATAAAACCCGCAGCGTTCACAACCTTGAGAAGTTCTGCCTCCGGCAGACCACCCGCGATTCAGCCGGTCCATAACGAAATATCTTCCAAAGCCGACTGAGGTATTGATTTTGCGACCAGAATATCCCCGATATAAAGACGTCCACCGGGTTTGAGAACCCTTTCCCATTCACTCAATGTCTTCTTTTTATCCGGGGCAAGGTTGAGCACACCGTTGCTTATGATAATATCTGCAAACTCATCCGGAAGTGGTAAGTCTTCTGCGTGTCCCTTTCGAAACTCAACATTGATCGCACCCATTTCTTCAGCCCCGGATCGAGCCTTTCTCAACATCGCAGGGGTCATGTCGATACCGACTACACGCCCTTTAGGGCCCACCATCTTGGATGCAATCAAGGAATCGAATCCCGAACCAGAACCAACATCAACAACAACATCACCAGGGTTTATCGGACCGAGATTAAATGGATTGCCTGTTCCTGCAAATGAAGAGATGTTCTTTTCAGGCACAGCATCATAAAGCGTTTTATCATAGCCGATGCGGTTTGCTGCTTCACGACCCGTATGAAAATGATACCCTTTGTTAGGGTAAATGGCGACATTCTCATATTCTTTTTTAATCGCGTCACGCAACTTTGCATCTGATATATTTGGAATTGATTGTGATTTGCTCATGGTGTTGTCCTTTTCAAAATGAATCAACCAGGTCTACGCGCTCCCCAAAACCGTTGATAGGTCGAAACGGCTGGAGAACCGTAGACCATCTTGATCCTGATATCTCAAAAAATTCATATCAACCATTCTACGATTTGATATTTTGGTTATTATGAAAAATATTCTCAGGGTCATATTTCTTTTTGATCTGTTTCAGTCGAGCATAGTTCAGACCGTAAGCCGCCGCCACCCGGTCGCCTTCGTCTTCAGTCATGAAGTTCACATAGGCGCCGGCTGAGGCGTAGGGCGAAGACGCTTTAAAAAACGAACGTGCCCATGCAATACAGGTCTCATCCTGCGCTGCCTCATCCCATCGTCCGTGCACGTTCAGGACAAACTTTGCGTCCCGATGACCATATGCCATGGCATTCGATGGAACGCGATTGGCTGCGCCTTCGATAAGCCCCACGAATATCTCACACTGCGGTGAAGGCAACTTGCCCGCGAATTCGATAATCGAATCCAGCGCGCCATCACTGAGTTCCGTGAAATTATGGGATTTCCAATAGTTCCTTGCACCAGGCGTGAGCAACGGGTCAAAGGCCTGTTGCCACTGTACGTATGGCTGAGCACCAATGTGTTCACCGTAAGCATCTCCGAAACTACGCAAAGGATCGATCAGCTTCTCACCTTCTGCTATATCGCCTGCATAGAAGATGGCCAGCACAATAACTTCCTTGCCATGTACATTATCGGGAAGAAAAGGCAGTGGCGGAGCCTTGCGAAGGACGACCCAAATATTGAGTTCCTCAGGTGCTGATTTTACAAATTCACGATACTTTTCGAGCACTTGCTTTGCTTGGTCCATCGGAAAAACAAGCAATCCAGCCAATATCTCAGGTCCCACGGGATAGAGCGCGAATTCGAACTGGGTGACGACACCGAAATTGCCGCCACCGCCTCGAATCGCCCAGAATAAATCAGTGTTTTCATCTTCCGAAACCTGTATCTTTCTTCCATCTGCCGTTACCATTTCCGCGGAGACAAGATTATCGATTGTCATACCGTATTTACGCGTCAACCATCCAAAACCGCCACCCAGTGTCAGTCCTGCAATACCGGTGGTTGAATTAATGCCCACCGGTGTCGCCAATCCATGGGTCTGTAACGCTTTATCAAAATCGCCGAGTGTGGCACCGGGTTCGACATAGGCACGCCTTTTTTGTGCATCGATGTTTACAGTTGTCATATTAGAAAAATCGATCACCACGCCGTTATCGCACAAAGCACTCCCGGCAATGTTGTGCCCACCACCTCTGATGGAAATCTCTAACCCGTTTTCACGGGCATAAGAGATTGCATGCAAAACGTCATCAGCTTCTGCGCACTGTACGATGACAGCCGGCCGGCGATCAATCATAGCATTCCATATTTCCCGAACCTCGTTATAATTCGAATCATCTGGAAGCACTATTTGCCCCTTCACTTTGTTTTTGAGCTTTTCAATTTTTTCATTCGATTGTATTTTCATGGTGTCCATCCTTTAAGTTGTAAAAACTGCAAAAAAAACCTACCTTCAAAATTTTGGTTTCACTAGGGGAAAAACGTTTACAATTCTCCCGTTAAGTAGGCTTTAATATTTTTTAAACATGTGTACAAATACGAGGAAGTCAAGAAATAAATATCACATTGTGGTAGATTTATTGGGGGGAGGAAAATGTGCCGTTTTTGAAGATAGCTTATCACGTTACACCATTTATAACATCAATTACAAGCTATCTCAAAAATACATCTAACACCCGATTACGGTGTTGCCCCGCACTGCGGGACTCCCCGTTGAATTGTATTCCTAAAGAAGGGTCGCGATCCTCTTCAAAATGGTCGCATACTCCCATTTATTCATCTTTTTCAAGCCATTTCATTGCCTCATCCATAGAACGAAAAACCTGAACCGAGTGGGATAAATTTTCAATTTCTGCTAATGTATCATACATTCTTCCAAGACCAAATCCGAGATCTGTCGACACTACTAATGCTGTTTTGCCGCTTCTTCGCAACTCCCAATGCTGTTTTGTGAATATAACAATATCCTTTAATTCATTATAGGAAAAGGAAAGTAAAGCATCTGGGTCGGCATCACGAAAATCCCATATTACATTTTTCGTGGGCTTTTCTTTATAAAACGATTCTATTACCCTAATAATATCGTTGGAAGATATTTCCCCTGTGGTAATGTGCATTGTAAGCTGACTTGATTGGTCGATTTTTGATGTTATTGGCATGGTTCTATTATATGTCAGTTTAATTTAAAATCCATATTTCAGATAAAGCATCTTCATTTATCATCATCTTGCTTGTGCTCAAGAAATTCTTTCTCTAATTGCTTGACCCGTTGTTCTAATTCTTTATTGGATGGCTTGCTTCCATCGAACCTTCCTCCACGAAAAAATGCCTTCATTCGGTAAAATGTTCCGCTTGATGTGAAATGCTATATACTTTGCCAATATTTAGGTAACAAACAATTTAGCAGGCATTGTGATATCTGTAAAATTGTAAGGCTTAAAATTCCTGTCATACAAGCAGTGATCTGAAAAATCATTTCAACCCCGCTTTGCGTAGCGCACCCATAAACAGCTCTGTATCCGCTTCATCCTTGTAAAAACCGCCCTTGGGAGAAAACTTGGGATTTATCCTAAGCACTTCAGCAGCTTGAACCCGAGCTTCTTCATCCCGTCCGGATAAACTATAAACCACGGTCATCATAATATGGGCCCATAGAGAATCGGGCGCTTGACGGACTGCTTTTTCACACCATGTTATGGCCTCCTCGTATTGTCCCGTCATACCGTATGACAATCCTAAACTATATAAGTACATATTTTCTGGTATAGGATTAAGACGTATTGCTTTCTGATACTGTGGAATGGACTCCTGCCACTTGCTGGCAAAACTGAGTGTCTTACCCAGCATCACATGGGCCATAGCTGAATTAGGATCGAGAACTACAGCCTTCTCCGCTTCGGCAATGCCCTTATCATACTGCTTTGTCATTGAATACAAAAAGCCCAACCTGCCGTGTGCTTCAGCAAGAGTGTCATCCAGAACAATGGCCTTTTGCACCAATTCTATTGCCTTGGCTATAGATTGTTTAGGGGATATACCCCCTCCAAACCACATTCCTACATGGTAGGCTCTACCTAACACATAGTATGCCCAGGCATAATCCGGATCTAAGGCAATGGCTTCCTCTGACAATTGCTTTGCCAAAGTAATACTCTCTATATTGATGCGGTGAATATATTCACTCGCTTGCAAGCATTTTAGATAGGCCTCAAGGTTATTTGTGCCTTTATCAGCCGCTCGGACTTGTTCCCCTTCGGTCAACTTTACCTGTAGAGCCGTGATGATTTTTTTTGTGATGTCATCTTGGAGTGCAAACATGTCTTTTAACTCACGGTCATAGCGTTCGGACCATATATGATTGCCTGTTATTGCATCGACAAGCTGAGCCGTAACTCGAAGCCGATCTCCTGCCTTCTGAACGCTACCTTCCATCACATACCGAACGCCCAGTTCTCTGCTCACCTGTTGGACCTTCACGGGCTTACCTTTGTAAGTGAAAGTCGAGTTCCGGGCAATGACAAACATTTTCGAAATCTTTGAAAGGGCGGAAATGATGTTTTCGCTGATTCCATCGGCAAGATACTCCTGCTCAGGATCTCCGCTCAAATTGTCGAACGGTAATACGGCAATGGAGGGCTTGTCAGGCAGTGGCAGGGGCGGAGATTCAGGCAATCCCGCTTTGCGAAGTGAATCGAGAGCCCGCTTGATCTCGACCGGGTCTCTATAGGCAAAGAACTTCGACTTCGCGTACCCCTCTATGGAGGCCTTGGGTTTTCGCTTGAGAATTTCCGAGACTGCGACCTGTGCCTCTTCCCCCCGACCAGCCTCAACGTAGGTAAAAGCGAGCATAACATAGGGAAGCTCCGAACGAGAATTTGCGCGAACGCGCCAACTCTCCAGCGCGTCAATCGCCTCCTTGTATTGCCCCGTCAACCGGTAGGCATGGCCCAAGACCGGCAAATACCAAGCAGGGTAATAAGGGCTGAGTCGCATCGCCTTCTTGACCAGCACGATTGCTTCCTCCGGTCTGCCGGAGTACAAAAACGGCAACGCGATAGCTGCTTGGACATCGGCGAAGTTAGGTGCGAGTGCAAGTGCCTTCTCACCGTAGGCGATTGCTTTTTCATGTTGTCTTCTGGCCATATAGACCAAGCTCAACGTGCCGTAAGCAAAGGCGTCAGAGTCATTAATAGCCAAGGTTTTCTGAGCCAGTTGTTCTGCAAGTGCGAGGGACTGGTCCGGGGTGTCAGTCCATCCAAAACGCGCGTCGCGATAGTGCATCCGCCCAATTTCTTGCCATGCGTGGGCATAATTCGGGTCCAACTCTACGGCTTTCTCAAAAAGCTTCCGTGCCTGGACGTTATCCTCTTTTGTGAATCTCCGGCCAATTTCCAGGCCACGCAGGAAATACTCATAAGCCTCCGGGTTATCCGTTTTTCCACGTCGAATTCGGGCTTGTTCTCCTTCGGTGAGCTTCACTTCGAGGGCCATTGCAACGCGGTCTGTGATATCATCCTGCAAAGCGAAGATTTCGCCAAATTTGCGGTCATATTGCTCGGCCCACAGGTGATGGCCTTTTAATGCATCATTGAGCTGTGCTGTGATTCTTACGCGATCTACGGACCGCTGAACGCTGCCTTCAAGCACATAACGAACGCCGAGCTCCTCGGCTACCTGCTGTATTTTAACCGGCTTGCCTTTATAGGTGAAGGTCGAGTTGCGGGCGATCACGAACAGATTTGACACGTTGGAGAGCGCTGTGATGATGCTCTCCGTAATCCCGTCGCTGAAATAGTCCTGCGATGGGTCGCCGCTTAAATTGTCGAATGGCAGTACGGCGATAGAGGGTTTGTCGGGTAATGGGAACATCATTTTTTTCACAGAGGCAACCTCTACCGGAGGAGCAGGACCAAGGTAAAAGTTCCAGATCGCCACGGCAGCGACAACAATCAGGACAGCAGCTGCGGCCACAACGACATTTCGCCATGTCTTACTGACAGCCTTTTTCGCTTTGATAACCCTGTGGGCAGCGGCACCGGGATAAGATAAAACCCGATACGCTCGAATCGGCTTGGGGATGTTCTTAACCTCCTGCTCCCCCAGGTACTCGTATTCTAAGCCTATTTTATTCTCGATGGCGTCATACACGGTTCCGGAAATGCAGATCCCTCCGCCTTCAGCCAGACCCTCCATTCTGGCGGCGATGTTGACACCATCGCCGTAGATCCTTTCTCCTTCCTCAACAACATCCCCAAGGTTGATGCCTATGCGAAACCGCATCTTGCGATCTTCAGACAACTCGGCGTTCCTTTCGGAAAGCTCTCGCTGGATCTCAACGGCGCAATTGACCGCATCAACAATACTCACAAACTCCGCTAAAAGATTGTCACCGGTGGCATCGACTAATCTGCCTCTATACTGCTGTATCAGATGGGTCATTGCCTTGCGGTAAGTGGTCAATGTTCGGATGGTCGCCTCCTCGTCGTTTCGCATAAGGAGGCTATAGCCTTGGACATCCGCACTGAGGATAGCGGCGAGCTTGCGTCTAAATTCTTCTGTGTCCATTGGATCACCTTTCTAATGTTTTATCAAAAGAAGAGACATTAACATTGGAATAGTGGATTCATGAAATGTATGTCAGCTAATATTGATTTATAATATTATAAGATATGGCGGTCAATATTTTATTTTAATTACAAATGGATAACATACTTAGACATATGACAAATTAACCGTTTGGGAGTTTGATTGAACCTGATATGATTTTGTTAGTAATTTCGATTTCTGACATCGATAAAAGCTTATAAGTTTCTTGAATAACCAAGATACTTATTCGTTATCTCATATCCGGCATTCGTTGTGATAAATTGAGATAATCGATAACAATCGAGCGTGTAAAAAACTTTGATATCTTGATAATCATCTCCGTTCATCAGCAGGTTATCCGAACCATCTCTGCCCTGCCAAAGCTACCGGAGTAAAAACGCTCTGACCAACCATCCCAAAAGCGGGAATAGATGCACCAGGTGCACTGAATTAGGAAATTGCGAGGAGATCGAAAGCGAGTAAATTTTTCGCTTCTTAATATGATCGGAGAAATTTTCTAAATTGGTTTGAGATGGTTGGAAATAACGCATGAAATCATAGAATTCCCCATTGTTACCCCCGACGGTCGGTTTGGCTTCAATTGGAGATAACAAGATTTCCGTTAATGAACGCGATGTCAATTTTGTTGGCGAATAAAGCTTTTATGTATTCAAACTCGGAGGGATGGGAGAATGCCAGAATTTTTGCCAGCAGCGGAGTGTTATCGCCGAATACAATAGCCATATGGCATTCATCATACAGAGCA
>JAOUGB010000107.1 GCA_029857875.1 Desulfobacteraceae bacterium
TCGATTTTGAGGGGACTTGTTCGAGGATCATCACTGCCTCCTTTCTCTTTTTATTGAAAAAACAGGCAGATAATGACCTTTATATTAATATGAGTCAATTATCATTTTGTTACGTACAGGAGAATAGTATACGTTGTCAAGTCAAGGGATCTTTGGTTTTGAGTATTGTATTGTTATCCGTTGATGATCCGGGGAAGGATCATGTGATGTTGGGGGCAGATGGACTTTGGGCTCTGATAGGCTGCTCCGATAAAGGCCACAAGGTATTTTCTCAAATCAAACAGCAATACAATTTCATCCACCAGACCGTTTTTTGCACAAAAAAGGACGTTTTTCAAAGGTCTCAAGGCTCCTTAGATCATTCCGGCTGAATCTTACTTTGCGATCATGTTGATTTGTTTTAGATCCTGCACCAGGTCGGACAGTCCGAGGTGTTCAAGGTTCTCAGCCTTTTGCAAACCTGACTCACTGTCCCAGCCCCTGAGATCATAAAATTCCTTACGCATGGTTTCAAATACATCCCGATCCAAAGTTTGACCTTTTCGGCTGATCACTTCTTCTCCCAACCCGGGGACAATCACATCGGGGTTCATAAAAACCGTTTCAACCGGATCCGTAAAATTGAATTCTGCCAGAACGTCATCTGCTTTGGGGCGTCTACCTTCCCTTAAAAGAACGCCTCGTTGTAAATTAAATATTCGTTCACCATACTGACTCAGCTCGATTTCATCCGTTACGATGCCGGTTACAGCAGAAAAGATTCGACTTTCCAAACCTGGATCTCCAACATGATCCGGCGTGTTCCGGGAAACCATTATGGGCCAACTTGAATCGCAAAGCAGCAAGCTGTCCTTCACATAGGTTCGATCCATTATGTTGACTGCCGCCATGGCTTTTCCCTCATGGGTATTTAGGTCCCACGCATTATCATTTTTCCAGAATTTAGCGGCCGCGGACCGAAAAACTTCTGATGTTACCGGCGAAGATCCAGGGTTGGCCTGATTCATGACCCATAATCCTGTGAGCCAACTTATTTCGTGAAGCATGGCAATCGGCTGTCTGGGTTCCAGGGCGTATAACAATCCGTTCATAAGATATTCGCGCCCGGAATAAGTGGCGCCATCTCCGACGCCGGACACTTCATTTGCAAAATGTGCTTTGGCTTTATCTCCAAGCTTCTCCCCGGCTCGAAGAAGGCCCTCGGCAAGAATATCGCCAAATCCTTGTCGATGCGCGATCATATTGGCAAGGTTTTCAAAAAACCCATGGGTGCCCAGTTTTGAGATATCCAGCCCGGTCTCTTTGTCGGTAAGGTATCCTGACTGATAACAGCTGTCCAACCAATGGATGATATTGGCCATTTCCATTGTACAGATCGACAGATCATTGCAGATTCCCGTGGCATCGACAGCAGTCTCCGTTGATTCTTCCGCTCTTCTGAAAACCCATGGGAGATAAACAAACATGGATTGACATTTTCGGACAACATCCTTGCCGGATGCTGTCCGAAAAGAATTTCTATATTTACAATCGAGCCCGCATTGATAACAAGATGACTTGCCGGTTCGACGGACTTGTTCTTCGGGAAAAGGGACCTGGAGCGGGTCACGCTTATTCAAATGGATGGTCAATTGATTGAGTTTCTTTAATTTCTCAGGATTTGCCACCAAAGGACTTCCCGTACCCAACACCGCTATGGCTTTAAGATTTTTCGATCCCATCACCGCACCAAAACCCCCGGTAGCACTTCCTTCATTATCCGTCATAAGATTGGCACTGCGGCACATGTTTTCACCGGCCACACCTGTTGTTACGAATCGTACATTTTTTCCATGCATTTCTTTTAAGATATCTCGAACGGCATAAACACCCTTCCCCCAAAGCAAAGACGCATCTAATATTTGAGTTTTCTCGTCATGAATCCACAGGTAAACCGGCTTTTCAGAACGCCCCGAAATGATAACACCGTCGTAGCCGGCCCTTTTTAAATAGGGGCCGAAGAATCCGCCAAGGTTCCCGTAACAGAACCCTTCCTGCACCAACATGGGCGACTTCCCTACGACCTCAAACCGGGAGGCGCCCTGGACACCGGTAGCTCCTAAAGGGCCACTCATGAGTATCAGGCGATTTTCCGGATCAAAAGCTCCCACATCAGGTCCAACTTCTTCCCAGTAGATCCTTGTGGCAATGCCGCGCCCACCAAGAAAACGAGCTGCATAGTCCATGGTATTACGTTCAGTGACCCGAGAATTTGACAGGTCGACGTTGAGAATCTTTCCACACCATCCAAAAATATCAGCTGCCATTTTTCGCTCCTTATCGATAGTCGTCCATTAATTTCATTTTATAGAGTTATTTATAATCATTAGAATACTGAGAAATCAGGAATTCCACAATACCTGCATTAATCAAAACTCAGAGGACAGAATTACCCTTTGATAATCCGGGGCAGAATCATATGATGCTGGGGGCAGATGGATTTTGGATTTTGATAGGCTGCCCCGGTAAAGGCCAAAAGGTATTTTCTCAAATCACACAGCGGTACAATTTCATCCACCAGTCCGTTTTTTGCACAGAATAGGGGCCTTGATTTTTCATGATACTCCTTGGCCAGTTTGTTCATCTTTTCGATGACCGGTTCCAAAGGCCTGCCTGCATCTTTTTCTTTGACCAGCCTTCTGGAGTAGGTGGCCACCGCAGCGGTTTCCCCGTGCATGACATATATTTCACTGGCCGCGGTACCCAGGGTAAAGGCATTGTGACGGTTGGCGGTGGGGCCACCCATGAGATAGTGGGCTGATGCTGTTCCTTTTCTGAGAAGCAACAGCATCATAGGAATATCTGTCTGCTGAATCGAGTAGACCAACCCCTGGGCCAAACCCAGTAACTCCGCTTTTTCAGCCGCATCTCCCACATCCAGTCCCGAGCTGTCCTGAAACCAGATGATAGGAATCCGGTCCCTTCCGCAAAGGGTCACGAACTCGTTCATTTTTATCAGCCCCTGGCGATAAAGCTTTCCGCCTATGCCGGGATAGTCGGCATACTCCGGATAGTTCCTGCCAAGATATTCCTGTCTGTTTCCGATACAGGCCACTAAAAATCCGTCGATTTTGCATAATCCCGCATACACTTCCGGGCCGTAATCGGGACGGAATTCCATATGCTCGCTGGAATCCACCAGCCTGGCCAATACTTCGTCAAAATCGTATACCCGTTTGGGATTCAAGGGAATCAAGCGGTAAAGATCGTCTATTGGAAATCCGGGTTCTTTCGGTTCAGCAACCCGAAAAAATTTTGGATGGTATGCCGGCATATCTTTCATATAATCTTTTAGCCCGTCCAGCACCCCGGTTTCATCTTCAAACACATATCTGAAAAAGCCGGTTTCATCAAAGTGGACATTAACTGACCCCGGTGGTTTGGCCCGAAACTGTTTTGCTTTTTCAATGATTTCTTCTGCGGCCTCTATATTAAATTCTCCTTTGGGCGCCATGCCGCTGACGATGCCGACACCACCCACGGCAATATTACAGTCTTTGTGGGCAAAGAGAATGGTGGGGCTGATGCTCTGATATCCGCCGCCGGCCGGATTGGTGCCGTATATGCCCGCGAGCACCGGAATCCCCATCTGTTCCAGCTCGGCATGCCTGAAAAAAGGGGTTCCGGCCCCTCGGCGATTGGCATAGAATTTTTCCTGTTCGGTCAATTTGGCGCCGCTGCAATTAACCAGCCAGACCAAAGGAATATTGAGACGTTTGGACAGGTCGGTCACCCGAAGAATATTTTCAGACTGTCCCGGCAGCCAGGCTCCGGCCATCACTTTGTTGTCAAAACCGATGATCACCGCCCATTTCCCGGAAATCTTTCCGACACCGTCGATCACGTTGGTCGTCCCTTCTTCATTGTTCATTGGATTGTACAGGGTATGCAAAGGACACCAGGTGCCGGGATCGACGAGATATTCAAGACGCTGCCACACGGTCATCTGTCCCCTGGCATTAATTTTCTCTTCAGGGAACCCGGCCAGTTTGACCCGATTCACTTCATCAGCGACATCTTCTTCGATCTTTTTGATGCTGTTAAGATTTTCTTCCGTGCTCTTTATTCGGCCTTTTTTCAGGGCACAGCCAAATTCAGTCATTTTTTTAAAATATGGTCTCATGGCTTAAACCTCGATGTGTTTTTCGTCGATAATAGCCAAAACATCGTTTTCCGCCACTTGGTCTCCTTCTTTGACTCTGACTTCTCTGACGGTTCCATCACAGGGGACAAATATGGGTGTTTCCATCTTCATGGCTTCAATCACCAGGATTTCCTCGTCTTCTTCTACCTTGTCTCCCGGGTTTACCTTCAGTTGAAATACCTTTCCGTCAAGTGGCGCTAATATTTCCTGTGTCATAATTGCCCTCCGTAAAATATAACCTTTCTCAGAATAACATACCATTTTAACCGCAGGATAATTCCGTTTCCATCGGCAAGAACTCGCAAATAAAACCGCGTAAAAGCGAACAGGTCTAAGGTGTTAAGATTACACTGCGAGATTATGAAAATTATTAATAATTTTGATCACACCTCTATGCTTGTCGCTTTAACGCGCTCTAATTTGCTCAAACAGCTTCCCGACGGAAACGGAATCATCCTGCGGCTTGCTGAAATTGCGACTGTAAGCAATTCAATCGGAAAATATTTTTAGGAACTGCTATAGAATATGACAAATCATAAAAAAGCAAAGATAGTCTGTCAAATAGTATCATCACTAATCTTTTTTTCGGGGGGACGGCAATGTCAGTTTGAAAATCACCACAATTGCGAGAATGATGATACCCACAAGACCCATCCGGCCGACGGCTTTCAGACTGGCGGCATCCGACGGGTCGTTGGATATGATAGGCACATGCAATGGAGGATAATCTGAAGAATAGGGGTCCAATACCACGGATTTGCGAAAATTGATCTCGGAGAGCTTATCTTGATCAAGCTTTCGGTAGATTTTGGACAGGGTTTTATACGCCCTGGCTGTACTTTGCCGATCTTTTCCCAGTTGAATCACCCAACTGGCGTCGCTCATGGCTTCTTCTATCATCCCCTTAATACGGTATGCCATAGCTCGATAGCTGTATGCACTTGCCAGTTGGGGATTCAGCTTGATGGCGTGACTAAAATTGTCTATTGCCCGCTCTAACGATTCACTGAAACCAGGTACTTCCTGTTTGCTGAGATGAAATGTCAGGTTTTTTATCTCTGCTGAAATTCCTTCACCATATTCCTTTTTAAAATAGGCAAGACCCCTCATCAGATAGGCATTCACATCTTTTGGCTTAAGATCGATGACCCTGTCATAATCCTGAATGGCTTTGTCGAGTCGCCACTGAAGGTAGTAATGTGCGGCTCGTTTTTCATAGGCTTCTACCAGGTTTGGGTCTAACTGGATAGCCTTGGTAAAGAGCTCGATCTTTTTATAGGCCAGAGTGCTCTTGACACCACGGTTGTAAAATTCTATGGCGTCCTGACCCCATGCCGTTATAACGGTCAAACATAGATATACCAGTGTTGCACAAATGATTTTTTTCACAGCCTTTCCCCATCCAATATTACGAAATAGAGCCCCTTTTTATTCTGCTGAAGCCTTATCTGATGTCACTTGGATAGTAGGCTTTATTCAAGTGAATTTCGATGTCAGTGGCCCATCGCCTTTTAGGAAAACACATGGCGATTAAACTTTCAGGCAGAACATCGTATGTGTGTCTCTGATATCGTCGATAACTCTAATTTTGTCGTATATCAACGCCAGCATACTATTATCATCAGGTGTCTGGACTTCCGCAACCACATCATAACGACCAGCCGCCAGATAAACATTTTGCACACCCTCGACGTTTTTAACGTTACCCGCAACTTTACGATCCTTACCCGGATCTGCAGTGATGAGAACAATTGCTTTTGCCATGATGTTATCCTCCTTTTTCAATTAAAAGAACAAATATAATACTATCAAAAATAATGGATGCAATTAAAGTCAGAGAGAGGTCCAAATCAAGAATGAATTCAACAGAACAAGAAATGATCTACGATATAAACGGCATGAGATAAAGAACAGATATCAAAAAAATGTTTTCTATTGAGATTATTATGACACGAGCATTCGAATGTCAAATTCAAAATTATTATAGATAGTATTTGAATTTGACCGTTAAATCAAGTATATTGCTATTGCAATATATTAGATTCACTAATTAAATTTATTCCTCTATTGATTGGATATTTATATGATCCCCATTAAAATCGGTATTATCGGTGTTGGCAACTGTGCCAGTTCGCTTTTGCAAGGAATTGCTTACTACCGAGGAAAAGACTACAGTGACGCCATCGGAATTCTAAATTGGTCAATAAATGGTTACACACCTTATGATATAAAAGTTGTTTCGGCATTTGATATCGATCAAAGAAAAGTCGGCAAAGATGTTCATGACGCCATTTTTGAGCGACCCAACTGCACTAAAAAGTTTGTTCCGAACATGCCGAAATCAGGGGTTAAGGTAGAGATGGGAAAGATTTTGGATGGTTTTTCGGAGCATATGAAAGACTATGAATCGGACTATACATTTTTGATTTGTGATCAAAAAGAGCCGACCAAGAGTGATGTTGTCAAAATCTTAAAGCAGTCGGGCACGGAAATTCTCTTGAATTATTTGCCTGTGGGTTCAGAAGCTGCATCAAGGTTTTATGCCGAATGTGCCCTGGAGGCGGGCGTTTCATTTATCAACAATATTCCTGTTTTTATTGCCAGTGATCCGTCTTGGGCTGAACAGTTTAAGTCCAGGGGAATTCCAATCATCGGCGATGATATTAAATCCCAGGTCGGAGCTACGATTGTTCATCGTGCGTTAGTAAACCTGTTTGAAAAACGGGGCGTGAGATTGGAAAAGACGTATCAAATCAACACAGGGGGCAACACCGATTTTTTAAATATGTTGAACAGAAAGAGACTGGATAAAAAAAAGGAATCGAAAACAGCGGCTGTACAGGCTGTTTTAAGCAGAAAGCTCGAAGACCGCAACATACACATCGGCCCCAGTGATTATGTGCCCTGGTTGAATGACAATAAAGTGGCTTTTATTCGAATGGAAGGCAGACTTTTCGGTGAAATACCAATGAACCTTGAACTAAGATTGTCTGTTGAGGATTCGCCCAATTCTGCGGGTGCTGCCATCGACTGCATCCGGTTATGCAAACTGGCTATCGAAAGAAATATCGGCGGGGTATTAGA
>JAOUGB010000108.1 GCA_029857875.1 Desulfobacteraceae bacterium
GTTTTGCCCATCTCACGGTGGCGGAAGATATTTTCAAATACCACAATGGAATTATCCACGACCATACCGATGGCAAAGGAAAGGCCGGCCAAGCTGACGACGTTGATATTCCTTCCCATTAGTGTCATGACCAGGAACGTGCCGATGGTGCTGATGGGAATGGCGATAGCCACGATGACGGTGCTGGCAAAATTCCGTAAAAATATTATAAGCACCAGAATCGCCAGGGATCCACCCACAAAAATATTCTCCCTTACCAGCTTTATCGCACTATAGATGTAGCTGGTTTCATCATAAACTTTAACAATCCTTAAATTCTTTTCTTTTAACAGGCCGTCATTTAATTCCGTAAGCGCTTCTTGAAGTTTCTTCACCACCACCAGGACATTGGAGCCGGGTTCTCGAACCGCGTTAAAGACGATGGTCGGGACACCTAAATGCCGGACGACATATTCCGGATCTTTAAAACCAAACTTAACGCCGGCAATATCTTTCACGGAAACAGGGATGCCGTTTACTCTTTTGATAATAACATCGGAGATATCCTCGGCATTTTTATACTCGCCGACAGTTCTTGTGATATAACGACGCTTGCCTTCGTCAAAGTCACCGGCACTGATATTTTTGTTTTCTATATCCAGTGCCCGAACAAGTTCGGGAATGGTCACTTTCCGGGCCGAAAGGGCGTCTGAATCAACAATGACCTGAATCTCTCGTTCTCGTCCCCCGTAAATGTTGGAAGACGAAACACCTGAAATCCGCTCAAGCCGGGGCTTCACATGTTCATCAACAAAATCGTACTCTTGTTGTAGATTTCCTTGGTATCCGTCCAGGGCCTGCAACACCATCCAGGCAATTGCCTTTTCGCGTCTTCCTCCGGACTTTATGATGGGCTTTTCCACATTGTCCGGATATTCTTTTACCCGTTCGAGACTGTTGGATACCCTGAGAAGCGCTTCATCGGTACTCGTACCGATTTCAAACATCAGGTTGATATAGGCATTGCTGTCCTGGCTTTCACTTTTAATTTCCACCAGACCTTCGAGGTTTTTGAGTTCTTCTTCCTGGGCATCGACGATTTCGCGTTCCACTTCAACAGGACTTGAGCCGCGCCATGTCGTTGTGATGGAAATCTCCGGAAGGTCAACATTGGGGGTCAACTGAATCGGAATTCTGAAAAGTGAAATAAAGCCGAACAAAGTCAGCAAAAGAACGCCCACCGTA
Source organism: Desulfobacteraceae bacterium (assembly GCA_029857875.1). GTDB lineage: Bacteria > Desulfobacterota > Desulfobacteria > Desulfobacterales > UBA11574 > UBA11574. The sequence goes on from JAOUGB010000108.1 coordinate 1,225, forward strand.
ACAGTCACCGGCTTTTTTATGGATGTGTCGACAAGTTTCATAGTATTTAAATAGGTTTCAGGGTTCGGGGTTCAGGGTTCAGGGCGTCAAAAAGCATAACTATTCTATAAATAAACAGGACAAAGTCTAATTTCAAGTCAACCCCACTCGTTTGTATAATATTCATTTATCCAACTTCCTGAACCCTGAACCCTGACCCCCGATCCCTGCATTCTGCATCATTTTTGTACGACCACCGGTTGGCCGGGTCTTAGACGCTCATTTCCGCGAATCACAACCTGAATCCCCGGTTTCAGGTTCCCTTCCACGGCAACATCTCCATCATAATAGCCGATAATTTTAACAGGAATCGATATGGCTTTGCCGCCATTAACCATAAAAACCAGCCGGTTGTCTCCGGCTGTAACCACAGCATCTTTGGGTACCAGCAGAGCTTTTATTTCAGTTGCCAGATTAAAGGTCACCATGGCCTCCATGCCGCTTTTTATCATATGATCCGGATTTGCAAGGTGTATCCTTACAGGGAAAGTTCTGGAATCGGGATTCCCCTGTGGAAGCACTGAATATATCTTACCTGGAAAAAGGTTGTTTGATACGTTTTTTATGGATACGTTTACGTTACCTTGGGGTGCAAGCAGAACCGAGTAGCGTTCAGGAACGTCTACGGTGATTTGTACTTTATCAAGATCAAGAAGGGTAACTACAGGCCCTCCTTTGTTTATCCATTCTCCGATTTGGGTATGTTCCTTTGCGACAAAGCCGGAGAACGGTGCTAACACTTTTTGTTGTTTTATCTCGTAGTTGAGCAGATCTATTTCAGATTCATTCTGGAGCAATTCCTGGGAAAGCGCAATATACGTATAAAAAGCAGTATCATATTGCTTTTCGGCAATACTGTTTGTCTCTTTAAGTTTACTGACCCTTTTGAGCTCCTTTTCAGCATTCTGAAGGTTCGCCTGGATTCTTTTCTTTGCCGCAATAGCCCCTTTGAGACGAAGCCTCAGTTCGGTTTCTTTCAAATTAACCAGCAGGTCTCCCTTTTTAACATAATCGCCTTCTTTTATAGGAAAATATTCTACAAGTCCCGCTATTTCAGAAGCAACCGTGCTTTCTGAAATGGCCTCCGTTGTTCCAACCAAAGATATCTGATTTGAGACGGTCTTGGTTTTTACAATGGAAACCTGAACCGGGGACGGTGGGGGGCCATTTCCTTTGTCTGGGTCTTTGGCCAATGATGCTGGAGCTGAAAGCAAACAGACAGTTGTTGCAATTAAAAAATATCTGTAAAAAAACGATTCGATATCAAATGTCAGCATGAATAACCCCTTTTAATGTAAGATCTTTATGTCAAGTAATGGCGAATCTATATTTAAATTCCCCGAACGTCAAGAGATTAAAGGTGTGTGTTAACGGGGAAGCATGCCTCGCTAACACATGTATTTAATAATATGCATCCCAAACAATATTATCAAATTGCACAGCAAATAAATGCACTTGCCCCGACGATATACTGTGTTATATTTAACCTAAGCTGAGCGTTTCAAATTTTAAAAGGGGATAAAACATCTTTTATTTTTAATGAATTATCTTTATTTATATTTTTAAAATTTGAAACCCTTCGGGATTGCCGATTTTACCGAATCTGCTGTGTTGCAGGGTGCTTGCGGTAGAACACTACAGCTGCACACCCTGCGTTTTGCATCTTCGGCAAACTCGACAATCGCTCAACTTAGTTTTCACAATATTCGAATGCGAAAATTGATTTCAAATATTTAACGCGATTCCAAGAGACCTTTGAAAAATATGAATTTTTGTTTGAGTTCGAGGAAGGCGAGAATTTTAACCACAGGAATACATTGGGTATTTTGAGGATTAAAATTTGAGCCTGACAAAGAAATCGGACAAAAAGAGATGTTTTGCAAAGGTCTCTCCAAACAAATGGGAGAGGAAATACTTATGAAAATTGCAGTCAGCGGCAAAGGGGGCGTCGGCAAAACAACGTTTTCAGCACTTTTGATACGAACATTGAATGAGCAAGGGAAACATGTGCTGGCCATCGATGCGGATCCGGATGCAAATCTTGCGGCGGCGCTGGGCATTCCAGATGCCGACCGCATCGTTCCAATTGCCGAGATGAAGGAGCTTGTTTTTGAAAGGACTGAAGCAAGGCCGGGAAGCATGGGTGGTTTTTTCAAGCTCAACCCCAAAGTGGACGACCTCCCCGACGCACTTTCGGCAAAACTGGATAACATTAAACTCATGCGCCTTGGGGGGGTTCAAAAAGGCGGATCCGGATGCATCTGCCCGGAGAGCACTCTGTTAAGGGCACTGATAACCCACATTGTCCTGGCTCGGGACGAGGTGGTGGTCATGGATATGGAAGCCGGAATCGAACATTTGGGAAGGGCAACGGCTTCGGCCGTAGACCGGTTGATTGTGGTCGTGGAACCCGGCCGTCGAAGTATGGATACCGCCGGTCATATTCGAAAGCTTGCATTAGAGATCGGCTTAAAAAATATTGTCCTTGTGGGCAACAAAATTCGCAGTCCGAAAGACGAGACATTTTTAAAAGAGCATCTAAAAGATTTTGAGTTCCTTGGCTTTATCTCCTATGATGAAGCGCTGATAGAGGCGGATCTGGATGGTGTTTCACCATTTGATGTGGATTCAACTGCAAAAGAAAATATTAACGCGATGATTTCCAAGTTTTAATGAGCCGTCCAAAACGATACTTTGATAGAGCAAAAAAAAGAAAAGGCGGATTCAACCGGAGTCACCAGTCTCCCAAAATCAAGGCCGGTGCGGATGCCGGGCTCAAAAAGATTTTTGCCGGCATTGGTGTGCCGGGTCAGAAACCGTTTAAACCTGATCCTTTTCAGCTTCAGGCATTATCCGCCGTCAAACGATCCGACTGCCTGGTGACCGTACCTACCGGCGCCGGAAAAACCTGGATTGCCGAACAGGCCATCGCCCGAATCCTTAAAAAGGGAGGTAAATCATGGTATGCTTCTCCCTTAAAAGCCTTGAGCAATACAAAGTACAGTGAGTTTTCAAAAATCTTCGGGCCTGAAAACGTCGGTATTTTAACCGGTGACAGAAAAGAAAAACCGGATGCACCGCTCATTGTGGGAACCACCGAAATTCTTAGGAATCAGCTTTATGATGCCATGTATCAGGGGACCACACTTCTCACCGATTTCGTTGTTCTTGACGAGGCACATTTTTTAGGGGATGAAGACAGGGGCGTTGTCTGGGAAGAGATCATGATATATCTTCCCTCCAGGATTCCGCTTCTTCTGCTCTCGGCGACCATCGGCAATGCAAAGGTTATTTCCCAATGGCTTTCGGCCATTCGCGGTAAAAAATGTATTGTTGTTGAAGAAACCAAAAGGCCCGTACCGCTGTATCCGCTCTTTTTTCACCCTTCAGGGACGCTTTATCCCCTGCTCGTGAGGGGAAGTCCGGGGAAGGGCAGATTGTCAAAAAAGGTGGCTGCTTATGTAAGCAGCAGTCGTCCACTTTATCTTTCACCGCCCCACAAGCTGCCTCCTTTTGGGGATATTTTGCGTGTATTAAACAAATATCGACTTCTTCCCGCCATATTTTTCCTCAAATCTCGAGCCGATTGTGACAATGCCCTTGATTTGTGTGAAGAGGGTTTGAGACATGACCGAATTAGAAAAGATGAACGCAGTCTGAGAATCCAAGAACTTGTGGCCCACAATCCCCATATTGCCAGGCACAGGCAATTGTGGCACCTTGAACACCTGGCCATCGGCGCCCATCACAGCGGGCAGCTCCCGGCATGGAAACTGATTCTGGAAACCCTCATGACAGAAGGGCTGCTGGATGCGGTTTTTGCGACTTCTACCGTTGCCGCCGGTGTAAACTTTCCGGCGAGAACCATTGTTTTTCTAAACTCTGACCGGTTCAACGGTCGGGAATTTCTACCGCTTTCTCCCACTGAATTCCATCAGATGACCGGGCGGGCCGGACGAAGGGGAATGGACCATATTGGATTTGCAGTGGCAATTCCGGGAAAATTCATGGATATCCGGCTCACCGCAAAGCTGATGAAATCACCGCCGTCTGACGTGTCCAGTCAGATAAAGATAAACTTTTCAATGGTTCTTAACCTGCTGTTATCCCATACGCCGGAACAGATCGAAGATCTTCTGAAAAAATCCTTTGCAACTTATATGATGATTCATGGGAGAAAAAAAAGGGGGCTTCAAAAACCTGCAGAAGATGATCATAAGCAGCTATGGCAGGATTTTGTACAGCATCTCGATTTTCTGAAAGAAACCGGTTATGCCACTCAAAGCGGCAGACTGACCGCCGACGGCATATGGGCCTCTCAACTTCGGGTCGATCAGCCGTTGATGATTGCAGAAGGCTTTAGATACGGAATTTTTCCTGATAATGATCCGGCACTCCTTGCCGCTGTGACAGCGCTGTTTGTCAACGAACGCGAATCAGATGAAATAATAGACAAGGCATTTATGCCTAAAGCGCTGGTCAACACCTTTTTCGATGTTAAAAAAAGCCTTTCATCCTTTTCCACACGGATGTCCAAAAAGGGTTTTGAAACCCGGCCACTGATTTTGCAACCGGCGGCGACCCTATATGCCTGGACAACCGGCCTGCCCTGGGAAAAGGTGCTGACCATCGCCAAAATGGAGGAGGGGGACCTGGCCATGTTGATTCTCAGGACAGCAGACAACCTGAGGCACATCAGAACCCTCAAGGATGTCTTCCCTGAAGCCGCTTCAGCCGCTGCGACGGCAATAGATCTTATTATGAGGTATCCGGTGGTGATGGATTATGAGTAACCTGCATTTTAGTGAGAACTTTCATCGGTAATTTCGTTCTAAATATTTCCAAGAACAATTTGTTCAGATTTTAGGTAAAATTGTTTTTATAGATTTTCTCTTGTTCGTCGAGAATTTCACGGAGAATTTCGATGGTTGTCATGGGATTCATGATCACCACTCGGAGCACCACAATATTTTGTCCGGAAAAACCTTTTATGTCGAGTGTTGTTCTGGAGACAAAACTGTTGCCGGCCTCCCTTTGAAGTCTTTGAATTCTCCGGTTGATGTCGTTTAGTTTTTCGTTGATAAAAAAGGTCTGCTCTGCATCACTTCCGGCGAGCTGTTTTTGAAGGTCAAAGGGGCATAATCGATACGTCAGGATGTTGAGTTCAGGGGGGGTGACCAGTTGAAAATCCGGTCTTTTTTCTATTTCGTCGGCAAACTTTCGGGCGGTTTCAATGCCGTGATCGATAAGCAGGCCATAGCCCCGGCTGCCCATGATTTTTAAGGCGCTGTCGAGTATCAACGAGTTGGCCTCCCGTGACCCTGACGGTGATTTGATGCCAAGATCCACCGATCCCGGACGGTTGACATAATTGGCATGATAGATCACCCCGTCCATAAGTGTTGGATCTTTAAAATAGACCATACCGCAGCTCATGGGCATATAAAACTGTTTATGGCCGTCAATGGTCACTGAATCGGATAGTTCGATGCCCGAGAGCAGATGACGGTATTTTTCCGACATCAGCGTCGGCCCTCCCCAGGCCGCATCCACATGAAAGTGGATTCTATTTTCGGCACAAATTTCACCCAGCTTCAAAAGCGGGTCCACGGAACCGGTTTCCGTGGTTCCGGCAATGCCGACCACCGCCAAAATTGCTGTTTTTTTTGGGCTTTTTGTTAATGTTTTGATGGTTTTTTCAAGCGCTATAAGATCGACCCGGTTCTTTTCATCCACATCCACAGCGACGATATTCCGGTTGCCGATGCCGAGCAGCCCTCCGGATTTGTTGAGTGAATAGTGACCCCGTTTCGATACAAGAACTACGCTTCGTTCGATTCCGTATGCCTGATAGGCAGCCTGAAGACCATCTTTTTCCACACCGTCAAAACCGTTTTTAGGGGCAAATCGTGTATTTCGGGCAACCCACAGCGCCGTCAGGTTGGAGAGT
>JAOUGB010000109.1 GCA_029857875.1 Desulfobacteraceae bacterium
TTTCAAAGGTGTCCGGGGGAAAAACCCCGAACAGACAACACGAATACGGCTGCTTGATGAAACCTATTGACAACAGAAAAATGCATACCAAAGAACTGCTTTGCATAGGACACAGAGGCGCAATGGGGCATGCGCCGGAGAACACGCTTTTATCCATTCGCAAGGCGCTGGAGTTGGGTACACCTTGCATGGAAATGGATGTCTACAGCGTTGACGGACACCTCGTTGTTTTTCATGATAGCCGGCTCGAACGCACAACCAACGGCACGGGGTACTTGCTTGATCAAAAATTCAACGACCTGCGAAAGCTGGACGCCGGTAACGGCGAAAAGATTCCGACCCTTAAGGAGGCATTTGAAGCGATTAATTTGAAAGCGGGGGTGAATATCGAGTTGAAAGGCCCCGATACCGCCGCCCCGGTGGCGGAGTTTATCGCCAAGATACGTGAAACAGGTTGGAATGATGATCTCCTTTTGGTATCGTCGTTTAATCATCGGGAACTGTCGCTGGTGCGCCGGCTCGACCCGAGAATAAAACTCGGCGCGATGATTGTCGGGCTTCCCTTAGATGATGCGGCATTTGCCGAATCCCTGGGTGCCTATTCGGTTCATCTTTCCCTTGAATTTATCGACCGCAGGTTTGTAAAAGATGCCCACAATCGGGGGCTTCGCGTATTTGTGTTTACAGTCGATCACCCAGAGGATATAGAGAAGATGAGAGAACTCGGTGTTGACGGCGTTTTCACCAACTACCCGGAGAGAGTGCTTAAAAACAACACGGTCACAGACGCCGTCGGATGGCCCTGATAGCACTTTGCTCGAAAACACATTCAAAATAGTATGCCTGAATTTTTACAAACATATAGATTGATGGTTTCAAATCTCTTCCAACGCGGTAGCTCGTTGTGATGATACCTGAATTTTCCAAGATTGTCTGTGCAAGATTCAGGCGATATCCGGGAACCAAAAAACAAAGAGGCTGAAAGTGAACCGCGAAGAAATGCTGGGCAGGATATCGGATCGAACCGACCCGTGGGATATGCTGATTATCGGCGGCGGCGCAACCGGTGTGGGCATTGCGGTGGACGCCGCTTCTCGGGGATATGACGTTCTGCTCCTGGAACAAAGCGATTTTGGAAAGGGAACATCTTCCCGAAGTACAAAGCTCATTCACGGGGGAGTACGTTATCTCCAGCAAGGGAATATTTCTCTGGTCATGGAGGCGCTGAGAGAGCGCGGTATCCTTCGGAATAATGCGCCCCATCTGGTACATGACCTGGCTTTTATCGTTCCCAACTACGATTGGTGGGAGGCACCTTTTTACGGCATAGGGCTCAAGGTTTACGACATGCTGGCAGGCCGCTACGGTTTCGGGCCTTCTAAAGTTCTCACAAAAGACGAAACCCTGGAACGAATTCCCACGATTAAACGCGACGGCTTGCGTGGCGGAATCATATACTATGACGGTCAGTTTGACGATGCCCGACTCCTCATCAACCTTGCCCGCACCGCATCGCATCAGGGCGCCGCCCTGTTGAACTACGCCCCCGTTGTCTCGCTGACCAGGGGCGGCGACGGCTTCATAAACGGCGTGATTTTTGAAGATCTCGAGGCCGGCACGGAACACAAGGCGAGATCAAAGGCGGTCATTAACGCAACCGGTCCATTCACTGATCATATTTGTCGGATGGATGATCCCAACGCATTGCCGTTGATCTCACCCAGCCAGGGCATCCATCTTGTCTTCGATAAGTCTTTCCTGCCCGGCGGATCCGCCATAATGGTGCCGCATACCAAAGACGGCCGCGTGATGTTTGCCATTCCCTATCTGGGGGTCACGCTGGTGGGCACGACCGATACCCCCATCTTTAAAATCGAACTTGAACCTCGTCCCATGGCAGGGGAAATCGATTTCATCCTGGAAACCGCGGGAGAATACCTCGAGAAGGTCCCGTCCCGGGAAGACATTCTGAGCGTGTTTACGGGGATACGTCCGCTCGTCAAAACCGGCGACGAAAAAAACACCGCCGCTTTGTCCAGGGACCACATCATCCAGATCTCCAATTCGGGACTGCTCACCATCGCGGGCGGTAAATGGACCACCTATCGTCTGATGGCGAAAATCTGCGTCAATTATGCGCTCACCATCGCGGGCCTCGAATCGAAACCCTGCGTCACCAAGCAGCTCAATATTCACGGCTTTCACAAAACGCCGGAAAAATTCGGAGAGTTCGCACTTTACGGGTCCGATGCGCCGGCCATTCAAGATCTCATGCGTGCGGATCCAATCCGCAAGGAACGACTGCATCCTGCGCTGCCGGCCCGTGTCGGAGAGGTCATCTGGGCCGTCCGATTCGAAGCGGCGCGCACCGTTGACGATGTTCTGGCCCGCCGGACACGCAGTCTTTTGCTGAATGCCCGTGCCGCAAGTGAAACAGCACCCAAAGTCGCTTCGATCATGGCCAAGGAACTGGGGCGCGATCACAAATGGGAAAAAGAACAAACAGAATCCTTCCGCAGAATCAGCAAGCTTTATCTGCCGGGATAGCAAAAATATTGCTCTCGAAATAATCTTTTTTTTTCTGTATAATATTTTAAAGGTGAAAACATGAAAAAAATATTTGATGGTAAAAAGACGGTAAAATTGGGCACAGAAAAGAATCCCGCTGTGCTTCACGTAAAAACAAAAAAACGAATGAAGGAAGTTGCCAAGATTTTTGAACAAAACAATTGGGAATATAAAATAGAAATAACGCCTGACCAGCCGGAGAATATTGACGACTTGGAAATTTTGCTGAACTGGCCGAAACCACAAGAAGCCGAAAAGAAAGTCGGGCGAAACGAACCTTGTCCATGTGGAAGCGGAAATAAATATAAAAAATGCTGCGGTAAATGAGCAGGAAAAGATCCAGCCTCAATGGGACCGAAAAGAAACGGGACTCTAAAATTGATGCACTCGTAAAAAGTCTTTTGTGAGCGACATTTGACCATTTGGGATCATCAAACCTATACTTGTAAAGATATAATCCAATATGGCCATTATTATCCGAAACCAAGGACACTTAGTGAAGGAGAATAAATCATGAAAAAATGGATTTACATTGGAATCGGCGCGATAGTCGTTGTTATCGCTATTATTATTTTCGGACTTTCAAACCTTGGCCCCATCATTAAACGTGCTGTTAATTCTTACGGACCCCAAATAACTAAAACAGAATTGCACGTGGCGGATGTGGGCGTTTCTATTTTTTCAGCAGAAGCTAAAATTAAGCAATTTTTTCTCGGCAACCCTGCCGGATTCAAGACACCGAGCGCCATGAAAGTCGGTTCGGTTCTTGTGAACGTCGACGAAAAATCCTTGACAAGCAACACGATTGTTATTGATCGGATCGAGGTGATAAGCCCTGAGATTACATACGAAAAAAAGGGGGAAATCGATAATTTCAACACGATTTTAAAAAATATCACCAAAACTTCAAGCTCGGAAAAGGGTGCAAAAAAAGAATCTGAAAAAGAAGGCCCCGGGAAAAAGCTTATCATTCGAGATTTTATTGTTAAGGAAGGAAGAGTTAATCTGGAATTATCAGTATACGGAATAGGAGACAAACAAATCCGTGCAACCTTACCGGACATCCACCTTAAGGATATTGGAAAAAAGAAGAATGGTGCATCACCGGCTGAAGCGTTTAAGGAAGTATTTGCAGCTCTGTATGGAACAATTACCTCTCCTGCTGTAACTGATGTATTGAACAAAGAACTCTCTTCGATGGGCGTCAATTTAGATTCTCTTGGAGAAGACGCGATTAAGAAATTAGGAGACACTGTCGGCAAAGAAGAAGGGATCAAGGACGTCGGTAAAAAAATAAAAGGGATATTGGGCAATTAGAAAATAATTGAATTTTACTTTTTTCAGGAACTTTTCGATTGCAGGACGGCCAATTCACCGGCCCAATTGACTGACGCCTGGAATACCGCCTTGACCTTCCCGGCGTCAAGGTTTAGCTGCTGAATCATCTTTTCTGCTTCCGCCCACCTTGCCTCTTCAAAATATCCGGCCAGATGAAGCAGCGGCAAATACTCATTGTTCGGCTCCCGGCACAAGGCTGCTTTGAGTTTATCTTCCAACGGTAAATACCCCACAATTTCCGTCATGGGAATGCCGAGCAGAGCGTCCAAAAGAGAAAATATACCCAGAAGGTTCAGGCTGTTCGGATCAAATCCCCAGAAATCATGTTCCCGGGCCACGAGTTCCAGAAACCTTCCCCGTTGCGCCGATAAAAGAACCAGTTCCGAGACGTCTATGCTCCGACTCATATCGGATAAAAGAACAACCCGAAGCCAGTTTTTTATTTTCTGCCATCCCAGCAGTAAAATGGCTTGACGGATGGATTTTATTTTCTGAGGCAAGCCAAAGGCCGATGAATTAAGAAACGCCAGGAGGCGAAAGCTGATGGAAACATCCGTCTGGATGGTTTTTGCGAGTTGGTCGAAGTCGGGCTGATCTTTTTCAATGACCTGCAACAGGTTGAACCGCGAAACTTCGCCGGAGGTGAACTTCCGGACAGTGATCTTTTCCGGCGATTTGAAAAAGGACCCGTGAAAAAGGGAAAAACCCAATTCTCTGCACAACTCAAAACGTACCTGTTCCTTCACTTGAGAGGCCAGCAAGAGGGCGTCATAGGGCCGGGCGAGTTCGAGGGTCCCGGTGAGTTCGTCCTTTTGCCTCTCGGACACGACCGTACCGATGATATCGGCCATTCGATAAAGGGGGTCGCATGCCGAATTTCCCGTAAATCCCCTGACGACAATGAGATATCCGTCGGATTTCAATCGGCTCAATACATCCAGAACATTCGGTCGGCCGACCATGTCCTCCGTAACCATGACAGCAGCGACATTTTGCGGAAAAGCATAGGGAAGGTTTTCCAGAATGCTCTTTTCATTGAAATTCACGATGACTTTTTTCCCTCTGTCCATAATTTGCTGAAGTCCGATGTAGGCGCTGGATGCCACATTGACGGCAACGCTTTCTTCCGAAGATCCCGGGCCTGTTGATTCAACGATTCCCACACAGAAAATCTCATAGCCCCACAGTCGTCTCTTTTTGTCAAAAATCGGCTGCCTGGCAATGGATGCGGAATTGGAATTCTCGTTCGGGATCTTTGTCATGGTCATGGGAATTTTCTCCTATTGTCTTTCAACGATTCGGAAATTGGGAGGCTCTAACAGTCCGGACAAACCGGATGCTTCTATTTTTTATCATACAACGGTTGTACGTTCCAAATATCGGACGCATAATCCAAGATAGACCGGTCACTGGAAAACTTGCCCATATGCGCGGTATTTAGAATGGATCGCCGGGTCCATTCATCTTGATTTAAAAAGACGCGACCCACCTCTTCCTGGGCTGTTACATAAGACCGGTAATCGGCCAGCAACATATAGTAATCACCTTCATCGAGAAGCGTCCTGACAATCGGCGCAAACAGTCCGGGTTCATCAGGCGAAAAAAATCCAGATCCGATCATATCGAGAACCTTTTTCAGCTCCAGATCATTTTCCACATGCTTTTTGGGATCATAACCCCCGTTGCGCAGGGCCACCACCTCTTCAGCCGTCAAGCCGAAGATGAAAATATTTTCCCGGCCCACTTCTTCCATGATTTCCACATTGGCGCCGTCCAGAGTGCCGATGGTGAGGGCCCCGTTGAGGGCCATTTTCATATTCCCTGTTCCTGAAGCTTCCATGCCTGCCGTGGAAATTTGTTCCGACACGTCCGCCGCCGGAATGATTTTTTCGGCCTGGGATACGCAGTAATTGGGAAGAAAAAGAACCCGGAGTTTTCCCCGAATTTCCGGGTCGTTGTTGACGACATCCGCTACGGAGCTGATGAGTTTGATGATCCTTTTGGCCTGATAATAGGCAGGGGCGGCCTTGCCGGAAAAAATGACGGTACGAAAGACCCCGTCGGTCTGAGGATTTTCCCTGATGCGATGATACAGCGTGACCACGTGAAGCAGGTTGAGAAGCTGGCGTTTGTATTCATGCAGTCGCTTGACATGCACGTCGAACAGTGTTTCCGGATTTACGCCCAATCCGATTTTGCGCAAAATATAGCGGGCAAGCCGTCTTTTGTTTTCTTGTTTTGTCTTGATCCAGGCCTTACGAAATTCAGGGTCGTCGGCATAGGGTATGAGCTTTTTGAGTTGCCTGAGATCGCAGATCCAGTCGAAACCGATGGCCGATGTAATCAGCCTGGAAAGAGACGGGTTTGCCTGATGCATCCATCGGCGCGGCGTGATGCCGTTGGTGACGTTTCTGATTCGGTCTGGAAAAATTCGATCAAAATCTTTGAACAAGCCTTCTTTCAGAATCCGGGTATGAAGGTCGGCAACCCCGTTGACGGAATGACTCCCCACCAACGCCAGATGAGCCATGCGGACCTTTCGTACGGTTCCCTCCTGAATGAGGGAGAGTCGGGCCAAAAGATGCGGGTCGTCCGGAAAGCGTCTTCTGACGGCATCCAGGAAACGCTGGTTAATTTCGTATATAATTTCCAAATGTCTGGGTAAAAGTCTCCCGATCAGATCCACCGGCCAGGTTTCCAGTGCTTCCGGCATGACCGTATGATTGGTGTATGCAAACGTTTTTTCACAAATGCTCCAGGCGTCGTCCCATTCCAGGCCTTCATTGTCCATCAATAGACGCATGAGTTCCGGAATGGCAATGGACGGATGGGTGTCGTTCAATTGAATGGCCACAAAACTTGAAAAATCGGAAAAAGACCGGTTCTGTTTCTTGTATCGTCTGATAATGTCATGCAGAGTAGCGGCAACAAAGAAATATTGCTGTTTGAGCCGGAGTTCCTTTCCGGATTCGGCCTCGTCACTGGGATAAAGCACCTTGGATATGGTTTCGCTAAATACCTTGGCTTCAACGGCGCCGATGTAATCTCCCTGGTTGAAGTGTTTCAGGTTGAATTCCCGGCCGGATTTGGCGGCCCACAGCCGCATGTTGGTAACATAATCGTCGCCGTAACCGGGAATAAGAATGTCGCAGGCCATGGCCATTACGACTTCGCCGTCCACCCAGCGGTATCGAATCCGCCCTTCTTGGTCGGTGTAGGATTCGGATCGGCCGTAGAACCGGATCTTCTGAAGATGCGACCGGCGCTGGATTTCCCAAGGATTTCCGCGCCGTCGCCAG
>JAOUGB010000110.1 GCA_029857875.1 Desulfobacteraceae bacterium
TGATGATTTTTTAAATTGAGGTCATTACAGGATTCAATTTGTGATAGTCCGCGGTTCCAATTCCGGCGGCTTCCGCTTTTCCGATGAACGGAAGTTCGTCTAAAGATCTTCCGAGTAAAGATGCGCCAAATGCATCGGCAGCGACCTGATCCGTACTGACGATCATGGTATTGGTATTTTTAAGGTCCGAAAGAGAGCCCCCGGTGGGACCGTTGGTCATCATGCTCGTGGTTGCGTCCAGTATCACCAGAGAGGGCTTTACCATCATGGCCAGTTCCATGATAATGCTGTGTATATCCTGGTGAAAGATGTTGCGGCGACCCCCCAGAAGTCCGTACCAGTTTTTCATGATCATGGATGCGCCGCTTCGATGGTGATCTTTAAGAGGCGCCATACCGATCACTTTGGTGATATCCATAAAAGGTGTGTAAAGAACCGGCCAATTTCGGATCAATTTTGCATCTTTGACCGTCATGGGGCTGAACAAGTCATCGCGCGGCAATAACACCTGGGCGCCGGCACTGCGGGCGGCATCGGCAATGCCTGTCAGGGTAAAGCAGCTGGCAGGATCATTAATGGGGTTATCCGTTACCACGACGGATGCGGCGCCGGCCCGAAAACAAAGCTGTGTCATTTCGGTTATGATCGCAGGATGCGTCGTTGCCGATAGCATGGCCGGAGATGCAAAGGCGGCATTGACTTTTAGCAGCACCCGATCCCCTTTTTTTATAAATGTTTCAATACCACCCAAGGATTTTAGAGCCATCCGTAAGGTGGCAACTCTGTCCTCTCCGCGGACAATGCTCATTTTTTGCCCCAGAGCGTCAATGGAAAAATCCGGCAGGGTAAGGTTTGACGGATCATTTTTTGATAAAGAGGGACCTTTGGAGTCATGGAACCAGAAACCCGCGGCACAGGCAGCGGTTATGGAAATTCCTGCTTTGGTCAATCGGTCCAGAAATTGACGCCGGTTCAATCCGTTACTGTTCGGATCGGGATTCATTGCCCCCCTCTTTTATTCGATGATATAATCGTATGGCCAGCGTTTTCGCCTGATTAATGGTTGCAGCTTCCCGAATGCCTGCCAAATACGAACCATGGGAGAAAACTATTTCATAGGTGTCTAAAATTGCTATCAATCGAGCACCCTTTATCGGCAGCTGCGCTTCAATATTTTGCCCGCCGTATGCCAATAAAAACACCGTGTAAGCCGATACCAATTCTTTTGCTTCCACAGGTGTTTTGCGATGGGAGAGATAGGCCATGAGGCTGTGGTCGTTAAATTTATATTCGGCAGTGTATATCTTATCGAAACCATCATAACCAAAAGCATCCGATGAGATTAAGACCATACTGTTTTTTACCAGTTCCTGTTTGGGGAACAGCTCCATTTCATTGACGGTGGCTGCTTCTGAAGGGGTGTTTCGAATGAATGTCTCGGCCATCATTTTTACAGGCTGCAGCACCTGTCCGGATACTTTAGATGCGATTATTTCAAGATAATAACGACCATGAGTCAGAAAGAGAGCGTTGGGTGTCCTGTAGGCATATTGTGCCAAACCGAGCGACTCTGCATCTTGCCGGCGCTGGGCGCTAAACACTGAAAAAGCGTTTTGGCTATTGCCCATGTCATAAACAAAGGCTTCCATCCAAAGATCGGTTGCACGTTCATCCCTAAAGCGCTGACAGACCAAACGGGTAAAACCGGCGGACAAGTACAATTCCGCCTTGCCGTTGATTTTATCGGAAAGATTGCGGGCATCAAATATCTCCGTTGATGTGAGGGGCTGTATGCCTTCAGGCAAGGGGACAAAGGATGCGTTCGGAGACAATTGGGAAGATGGTTTGTCTTTGTTTGGCTCCGGTAAAAGCACATCTTTTTGCAATACCCCCGGGTTAAAGTGGGATTGAGTGATAAATATACCCACACCGATAACCATGAGAATGGATAAAATAACCATACTCAAAAACGTTTGCCGCCGACTGTTGTTTTTATTCTCCCGAATCACTGAATCCTCAAGCTTTGACAGAAATTTTGGCAGAGACACCTTATGAAGCAATGCGCCTTTAGAAAGGCATAAGGTTCGGCTACCATTGAGAGAAGTCTTTCTATGGTATCATTAAAGGCTGTATCCGTAGCAATTTATAACTTAGCATAATGCAAAGACCCACAAAGTGTCAATTTGCAAATGGGTTTTAAGCCTTATTACGGAAAAATTGCATAACGGTCTCGTGGAAATTCTGAGCACATTCCAGATAAATGAGATGGCCGGCACCGGCAAAGGATTTCTCCGCGGCACCGGGAATACGGATCGAAAGTAAACGGCCGTTTTCAGGAGGCACCAGTATGTCATGCTCTGCTGTAAGGATCAAGGTGGGGACTTGTATATTACCGATACGCTCACAGGCATCGAAACGGCCAATGGCGTCAAGTTGTCGTTTGAGTGCATAATCCGGCTGGAGGGGAGCCCTCAACTGCCGTTCTTTGTAGCGTTTCAAGGCACCCGATCCACTCCTTAGGAATTGAGGAGTGACCAAAAGCGTAAGGTTTTTATCGATGATCTCCTCAGGTGAAAGACCTTTGTTATTGGCAAACCGTTGGATTACATTCGGATGTGGAGGAATACGCTTACTGCCGCCACAATGGGTACATCCCAGTACAAGACGATGGACCCGGTCCGGATGTCTCAAGGCCAATTCCTGGGTAATCATGCCGCCCATTGAGAGACCCACAACACCCGCTTGTTTCACCCCGGCGGCATCCAGAACAGCCGCGGCGTGATCAGCCATTTCCTCAATTGTGTAGGAGCGATTTGGCTTGCTGGAACGACCCGCGCCTATATTGTCAAAGACAATTACACGGAAGTGAAGAGACCATGCTTCGATACTCTCTTTCCAGGACCACGTCCCGCCGCTGACTCCGCTAATCAATAGCAGAGGCTCTTTTTTTCCGAAACTTTCCCAATGAATCCTTAGGGCGCCAAAAGTTGTCTTGGGCAAATTTCACCTCCAAAGAAGCGGTCCGTCTTTATTTTCCCAAAGGCAGATGGTTCGTGGTAACAAATCATTATTGGCAGGCAAAATACAATAGAGGAAGGCGGTTTGTGAGTCAAATAAAAATTAGGCTGCAAGGAATAGGGATAAGTCAAGGGTCAGATTTCGATCCGTAATGAGTCAACTTATAGCGATTATTATGAATTTATATTTTGTACGTGTTCAGGGGTATGCGGCTGAACTGCTGGATTGCGGCACGGCTGTTAAGCTCAGCGACGGGTCTGAAACTTAATTTTACCGGCTGTTGTTAAAAATATTCCTGTGAATATTAAGATGGTTCCTTTTACATGATATTCTCTTAACCCCTCATTTAGAAAAATAATCGCCAAAATGATACTAAACACCGGCATTAGATGAATAAAAATACCGGTCTTGTTCGCTCCGATAATTTGTATGGCCTTATTCCAAAATATGTATGCTAAAATCGAGGAAAATAGAGCGACATAAACAATACTTCCTATAGAGGCTTGTGTAAAATTTATCGTCTTTCCAGTGCTTATCTCCCAGATGTAAAAGGGAAGGATAAAAAATATACCTATTATGATTAAAGTTGTAAGAAAGCTCAATGGATTGAGTCCCATCGGACATTTTCTAAGCAATACCGAGTATAAAGCCCAACTCAATCCGGCAGAAATGGTCCACATGTCTCCCTTGCCAAACCGGACGGAAATGAGAGATGACAGGTTTCCGTTAACAATAATAAACATCAAGCCGGTTAAAGAAATAACTATGCCAATAGCTTGCCTTAACGTAATCTGTTCTTTGAAACCCATCCAGGAAACCAATACGATAAATATTGGTATCATTGAGTTTATCAAAACAGTGTTTGTTACTGTAGATGATTTTAGCGCCATGTATATAAACATGCTGAAATTGGTGACGGATAGGATCGCCAACAATGTAAGAATTTTCCAATTCCTTAGAATTAAATCCCTTTGATGTACGACATGCCTCAGTGAAAAGGGCAGGATAATCAACAAAGCAACCGCCCAGCGCCAAAATGCCAGAGTTATGGGTGGTATATCGTTGTGAATTCCTCTTCCTACAATAAAATTTCCGGACCAAAACAAAACCGCAAAAATGAGCAATAAATAATGCATGAAATGAACTTTATTGAATGATTAATAAAGGGTTGAATCGGCCTTTACTTAATAGGTTTGGGTGATGAATGCAATTAGTAAAATTCTGATAAGTTATTATTTGCTCATTCTTCAAATGAAAAGATAAAAGGCAGAGCCACAGCCTGCCCTGCCTTTTATCTCAATTTCGTTTATTCGGATTAAAGATTTCTAAACAAAAGCATAAAAATGTGGTGGTGCTCTGTGTTTCGTATAAAAGATATGAATCGATGAGCACCATAAAAAATCAGATAGAGGATTTTATAGAAATAATTACATCCTCCTTTCTGTGTATTCTTCTTTTCGGCGTTGAAATGTCTTCATTTTTTTGTAGATAAATACGCCTTATATTATATCCTTTTTCTATATGCTTGGACAGGGATCTTGCCATATTATTCTGAACATTTTCATCATTGTAAAAAGCAAGTTTTTTGCGAACAGTCACTGTTTCCTGGATTTCGCATTGATCTTCGGCCTGATGCAAATTCTCATTTGCGTTTTCTTTGGTTGACAAAAATATGTTTGAGATCTCCTCTAAACCCCTTCCCAAGTTCTTTTTTTCCATTTAGAATGCGCCCTTTATTCCCCTTTTCGTTCAAGCAGCGGTTGATTAGCTTTTAAATTCCATCCTCATCGTTAAAAAAAGAATCCGTGGATCTGGTAGCAATGGCCTCGATCATCTGTGAATAATTGGATTGAGACGAATACGCAGGAAATTCCTCTACCTCAGAAGCCGGCGATTCATCCTCGTAAAATTCCTCCATTTCGGAAGCCGGCGGTTCATCCTCAGGCAATTTCGCGGCAGTGTCAATATATTCTTCTGTCTTCTGCAACATATCTTTCGCCGAGTTGGAGGTGTTGAAATTCTGGTACGCTCTGGTTTCCTCTGAGCGAATAACCTCCTCAGCCAGGTTTTCATAATCTATGTGACCAATGGCATGTTTATCATAATCTCCAACAGGCAGGCCAAGATCTGCTGTTTCTCTGAGACGGATATTGTAACGAATTACCGTGTCAAAGACATTGTTTCCAAATTCTTCTTGAACTTTTTCTAGAACAGTTCTGGAGTACCGTGTCCTGCGATCATACATCGTGATAAGAGCGCGAGATTTAA
Source organism: Desulfobacteraceae bacterium (assembly GCA_029857875.1). Classification (GTDB taxonomy): domain Bacteria; phylum Desulfobacterota; class Desulfobacteria; order Desulfobacterales; family UBA11574; genus UBA11574. The sequence continues at coordinate 5,287 of JAOUGB010000110.1, forward strand.
TATCATGGCCAATTTTGTCTTTAAGCATGATAATGATCTCTATTAGTTTGGCAACACCGCGAAGAGAAAAAAGGCTCATATCGATGGGGATAATTACTTCATCGCAGGCACGAAGTGCATTAAAGCTAAGATGCCCAATGCTTGGGGGACAATCAATTACAATAAAGTCATATTGTTCTTTGAGAGGCTGAATGGCCTGAAAGAGTCTGTGTTCCCTCCTCTCCAGTCCTGAAAGCTCTTGTTCGAATGCACTGAGGATTAGGCTTGAAGGAGCAAGATCAAAGTTGTCTTTAACAGGCAGCAAGATATCCTCAATCCCCCAAAGCCAATTTTTCTTTGGCGTTATCACATCATAAATAGTTTTATCGAGATCGGAAGGCTTTACGTTTAGACCCATGGTTGCGTGGGCCTGAGGATCAAAATCGATGAGCAATACCTTTTGTCCTTTTAGAGATAATGAAGATGAAAGGTTAATGGCTGTTGTTGTCTTACCGCATCCTCCTTTTTGATTTGCGCTCGCAATAACTCTCATAAATTTCCTCCTTTCTTTTATTTACGAATAAAAAAATCTTTTATATTAAACAAAAAGATTTTTCAAGGAAAAATACGATATATTGTGTAATAAAGAATAAAACATACAACATAAAGTTGACAGCAGGTTCATAATAGAGTAGGAAGTCATATCTAGATATTGATTTTATCTTTTGTCAATTGATTTGGGAAAATACATTATGCATAATATTCTGGTAATTGACGATGAAAAATCCATTGCATTCTTGACCACAATCGCATTATCTAAATCCGGCTTCAATGTCGAAAAAGCCGCAGATGGTTTAGAAGGAATTAAGAAATTCGATGAAGGCCATTTTGATTTGGTTATTACGGATATTTTGATGCCGGGCCTTGATGGCAATGGTGTTGTCCGGCATATACGTAATTCAATAAGACAATCTACACCTTGTTATCGGTGTCTCTGGAACTCCTTGGCTTCTTAAAGACAGCGACTTTGATGCTGTCCTTTCAAAACCCTCCTCGATCAAAACTCTTGTTGATACGGTTAAGAATCTGACATCATCCATCCATAAGTAATGATATGAGAAGAAGTGATAAAGAAATTACCGATAAAAAAGCTATTGAAGACATAATTTTGAGATCAAAAGTGTGCAAACTTGCGATGTGTGAGGAGAACATGCCATACATCGTTCCCCTGTGTTTTGGTTTCAAAAATAATACTCTTTATTTTCATAGCGCCCCGAAAGGGAAAAAAATTGAAATCCTTAAAAAAAATCCTAATGTTTGTTTTGAATTCGAAATATTTACACAAGTTATCAAATCAGCCGAGGCATGTAAGTGGGGAATGAAATATAGAAGTGTTATTGGGTTTGGCAAAGCCAGCTTTATTGATGATGACGACCTGAAACGGCAGGCTTTTGATATCATTATGAGCCAATACGCCGATGGGTCATTTATATATGAAGAAGCATTATTGAAATCTACTGTTATAATAAAGGTCGAAATTCACAGCATGACTGGAAAACAATCTGAAATTTAAAACTGATTCTCGTTCACCGAGACTTCAAGAACCATTTTGTCTTCCGAGCCGAAATGTCTGCAAAGCGTTTCGAAAATCTCGGCGCCATGCTTGATGAAATAGCAATTCTTAAAGACGCTCGGATCAACCATGCCCTCGGATGTCAGATGAGTGAGCAAGTCTTGAAGCGGTTTGTAAAATTCTCCCACAAAAATTTGGGGTTTGTAGTAACCAATACCGAGTTTCTTCTTTACAAAGGTAATGGCATTTTCAAGGTTGGTGCCGACCCCGCCCTTGAAATAAATGTCTGCCTCGGTTGTTTCAGATAAAATTTCCTGCC
>JAOUGB010000111.1 GCA_029857875.1 Desulfobacteraceae bacterium
ATACCGGGCCTACCTTGACATGCCGTCCGCTTTGCTCGGTTAGATTGTCCCGAATCGCTGCTGCAAATCCGGGGAGAAAAAGGGTTGACTCAGGAGCGATTTGATCTACATTCTCACGGCTGATTTCCTGCATTACCCGGTCGGCGGTCATAACCTTATAGACAATTGCCATGTCTACAGTATGCCCATCCGTATTCACTACCAGATACCAGAACGGACTCAATGTGGTGGAAAGTACCGCAGTTAGAACTTCACCGGTGATCTTTGAGTTGCCGGAGACCAGAATCGGTGAATCCTTTTCCGGCTGGTTGATGGGAAAAAGACCCGTAGGGCCGGGGTTGGGGAGCTGCAAAACCTCTACTTCGGGCAGGATCTCATCCGGTTTGACTGCCCAGAGCAGGGAGAAAAAACGCATCCTTGCCATCTTGCAATGTGAGGGTTTGAGTCTCCCGGAGCGAAGTTTTTCCAAAAACTCTTCCCGGCTGTGAAATCCACAGGCCCTGCAGTCATTGGAAGAGATATAAGATTCGACGTTTATTTTTTTCTCATAAAGATCTGCCCGAAGCATCACATCCTCCTGCTTTTCTGTTGAATTTGTTTAGCCATCGTAGATATTTTATTGGAAAGTTTTTTTGAAAAAGTCGTAACACTTTAGCCTTTTAAAAACATTGCCGCTTCTTTAAAATCGATTTGTTTCAAAGGACTAAACTATTACAAAAATCAAATATGAAGAAGACGCTCAATTTCGGTAATTAATGTTTTCAGAACTTCTCCGGCCTTTCCCATGATGATATAATCACTGCTTTCTTTTGAAAGGGGTGTTCTTTCAAGATTGATTTCTATGACCTTCGCTCCGGCCTGCTTTGCAATCAAGGGTATAGAGGCGGCAGGTTGAACACCTGCCGACGTTCCAATGACCAGCATGGTGTCACACGCCGAAGCGGCCATTTCTGATCGCCGCAGACACTGTGGTGGGATCATCTCGCCGAAAAAGATACATTCGGGTTTATAAATTCCGCCGCATTCACAGCGTGGAGGAGTTTGTCCGATGTCGATTTTTGTTGTTTCACATCTATTGTTGCATTCCATGCATCGCTGCCATGCAAAATTTCCGTGAAATTCGATAACATCCGTATTTCCGGCCATCTGGTGCAGTCCGTCGACATTTTGGGTAATTATCGTTTTTAAGATTCCCAGCTTCTCGAGTCTGGCCAGTCCTTTATGTGCGTCATTGGGTCTGGCGTTGTCAATGATTCCTTTCATTTCTTTAATCAAAACATCCCAGACCTTGGCCGGATTTTTCATAAAGGCGTCAATGTGGGCATATTCCATGGGATCGAATCTTTCCCACAATCCACCTTTCCCTCTGAAAGGGGGAATTCCGCTTTCAACGGATATCCCGGCGCCGGTTAAGGCGACAGCGTTTTTTGATCGGACAAGATCTTCGGCAGCTCGATGAATAAGATCTTTCATTTGTTTTTAATTTTTAGGAATAAGTTGAAAAACTTTACAGGTAAGCATTTATTTATAGCGTCAATGTCATATCGCAGCCTACGGCGAAGCATTCAAGATTGTGGTCTCTGGCAGCGATGGTCCGTCTGCAAGACTCGACCATTTTATCAACCTGCCGATCGGTTCGCTCCTGGTTTAAATGAAACAGACCAAACTGTTTGACCCCGGCCTCAATGGCAAGATCAAGGGTTTCTGTAAATACCGAATGTCCCCATTCTATTTTGGAGGGATACTCTTCAGGGGTGTACTCGGCATCATGAATCAAAAGATCAGCACCCTCGGAAAATTCCATATAATCTTTATACGACAGACCGCCGGGGTGTATAAAACCCAGTTCATTGTCTGTCAGAAAGATAAATGATTTGCCGTCTTCCGTAAATTTATATCCGCTGCCTTTATCAGGATGGCTAATCGGGATCGGTGTTATGGTAACAGAGCCGATCTCAAACGCCGAGGTAAATGCCTCAACATATTCCATTTTCGCGCTAATTTCAGAATATCTTATAGGAAAGCTCGGCGGGGTCATGATTCTGGATAGAATGGTTTCCACGAATTTGCTGTGAAAGGGACATCTGTACATCATGAATTCAGCCTGTTTTTCATACAGGGGTTTGAAAAAAGGGAATCCCATTAAATGATCCCAGTGGGAATGGGTGAAAATGAGGTTGTACTTGTAGCGGTTTTCATCGATCAGTTTGCTGCCAAGCCTTCGTATGCCGGTTCCGGCATCGACAATGATAATGTCGTCACTTTTTGTTCTGATTTCCAGACAGGTGGTATCTCCACCATATTTGATATATTCTTCCCCTGAAACCGGGATGGAGCCTCGCGACCCCCAGCATTTGATAATCATTGTCAATCCTTCTTTCCCAAAAAGGTATGCCAGATACCGTCACATTCCCAAGTCTTAATGATGTTTATCCGATTCCGGGATAAATTAAAGCTCACATCCCTTGCCTGGCTTCTCAGCAGACCGGAGAGAATGAACCACTTTTTATTATAAAAACCTTGGGAAGCGGTTAGATGTTTCATAACATCATAGTGGATGTTTGCTATCACAAGATCCGAAGGTGAGTCAATAAAATCCTCTGCTCGTCCTTGGGTGACCAGAATTCTATTTTCCAAGCTGTTTAGGCGTACATTTCGCAATGCCGTATTTGCGGCTAAAAAATTAAAGTCAACGGCAAGCGTACTTCTGCATCCAAGGAGGGATGCAGCCAATGCAAGAATTCCCGTCCCTGTCCCGATATCTATAGCAAACTCTATGCAATCACGCAAGAATACCATTTCTAGTGCTTCGAGACAGTCTCGTGTTGTGGTATGTAAACCATTGCCGAATACAACACCGGGATCAAGCAAAATGGTAAGTTCTTTATGACAAAAGTTCATTTTCTTTCCATTTTTTCTCCATGGTGGAACAATAAAAAATCGACCGATTCTTTCAGGAGCTGTTTTACCTCCCTGCCATTGGTCATATGTCATATGAAATTCATCGAGAAGGGCCAAACCGGGATTGGAACTGAGTATTTTTGAGACTTCGTCCGGGGAAGGTTTGGAAAAAAAGAGAAAAGAAAAATCATCTTCCTGCCAGTTGCCGATAAAATCGCTTCCACATATTTTATTGCCAGGTTTCAATCGGCCATGGAGATAGTAGATATAGAGTTCTTTGTAAGGGTTGTCCGTAAATTCTTTCCGATCTTTGAAGCGGTGTGCTGTTTTAGTCATTTTCGAGGGAACAATCCATCTACCAGTCCATGGGGTCAAGCAATGTAAACCCCATTTTTTTTAGTTTTCTTTTTAACGGCCCGATATTTTGGGTCAAGAGATACGGAAAAACAGCCCGCTTTCCCTTTTCCCAGTATCTTGAAACCAGAACACTCCCGAATGAGATGTTCTCTTCGGAAATGGCATCAACAATTTTTTTCATTTGTCCGATTTTATTCTCTACGATAATGCACAGAAGCGTTCCGGGCTCTTCTAAGCCCAGAACATTGATAAACTCACGTAAAAGATCACGGACGGAAATAATACCTACAAGTTTTTGTTGTTCGACAACGACGGGAAGTGCTCCGAAATGTTTTTTGTGTAATAAAATAAGCGCGTCTTGAATGGTGTCTATAGGAGAAATGGTAACAGGATTTTTTGTCATGATATCTTTTATTTTACACTTAGAAAAACGTTTCCATTCTTCCGGGCTATTTTCTTGGGCCAAACGAGAAGACGGCAATACGCTTCTAATATCGCGATCCGTGACGATTCCAATGAGTCGATTATTCTCATCGACCACAGGAAGATGGCGAAAGAGATGTTTTGACATTTTTTCCTGTGCTTGTGAGATATCAGCATCTTTGTCAATGGTAACAACATTTCTGGTCATTACTTTGCTGATAAACATTTTAGCCTCCGATGATGATAAACTTTGTCTAACAGGGTTGTGACGAATTTTATGTTTTTACAGTAAAACGCTTTACTTTCAAATACTCAATAGAACTTTGACATGGTTTGCCGCCAGTTCCGGAAGGCGCTTAAGGCAGTATCCCCCCTCAAGTACGGAAATCACTCTCCCGTTTGAGTAAAGTTCGGCCAGGGCGACGATCCTTTCCATTATCCTTGTATATCCTTGTGTTGACAGTTTTATATCTGACATATCGTCGTCAACATGGGCATCAAATCCTGCCGATACGATGATCACTTCAGGACTGAAGGCTTCTATAACCGGGATGAGGTCCCTTTGTATAAGTCCCAAGTATTCTTTGTCTCCGTCACCCGGCAAAACCGGGTAGTTTCGTGTCGATCCGTCCCCTTCACCACTACCGGTTTCAAAAGCACGCCCGGTTCCGGGAAACGCGAATGTCGGATGCTGATGAATGGAGTAGTAGAACACATCGGGATCTTCCTCGAAAATGTGCTGGGTGCCGTTACCATGATGAACATCAAAATCGACGATTCCAACCCTTTGTATGCCCCATTCTATTTGTAGATATCTGGCGGCTATTGCAGCATTATTAAAATAGCAGAATCCCATGGCATGGTCATATTCCGCATGATGACCGGGGGGTCTGACGGCGCAGAAAACATTGTCCAGTTTGCCCGTCATTACTCGTCCTGCGGCATCAAGAACGCCACCAACGGCCAGAAGGGCAGTCTCAAAAGTTTCAGCGCACATCTGGTTGTCCGGATAATCAAGCATTGAATTGCCCGCGCGGCAAGCAGCTTCAAAGCGTTCGATATAATGTTTTGCATGGACGGTTTCGATCCATTTTAGATCCGCCCGACTGGCCTGGATTATGGTCAGCTTTGAAAGAAGATCGGCATCTTTTATCCCTTGACAGATGGCCTTGAGTCTTTCGGGTGATTCAGGATGACCGGGTCCAGTGTCGTGGAGCAGATATCTTTCATCATACAAAAACCCTGTTTTTTTCATTTATTTCAAAAGGGGCTATGGAATTATTTTATCGAATATTTCAAATGCAGCCTTAACCGCTTGATTGTCTTCCGGAATTTCAATGGTCGGGCGCCCGTTTAAATCATATTCATATACGTCGTTATCTTCAGGTATGGTCCCGGCAATCTCCAGGCCATTTTTTTTAACCATATTTAAAACCGCGTCAGACGGAGCGTCTTTAACCTGGTTGATGATGAGGTAGCTTTTGGAAACACCGATGTTCAGATTTTTTGCCAAATCATTAATCCGAATGGCTGCTTGAAGGCCGCGACGGGAAGTGTCCGAAACAATGAGAAGAACGTCTACGTTGCTGGTGGTCAAGCGGCTGATATGTTCCATTCCAGCCTCATTATCCATAACGATATAAGGATAGTTTCCGGTCAATTTTTCCAGAAATCCTGTCAAAAGCGTATTTGCGGCACAATAGCATCCCGGACCTTCAGGCTGTCCCATAACAACGAGGTCGAATCCTTCGTCCTCCACAACCGCCTGCTGCAGTTTCATGTTCATGAAAATGTCCTTTGTCATTCCGCTGGGCACGACTCCTTTTTTCATTTCTTCACGGGCGTTGCCAAGGGTATCTGTAACTTCAAGACCACAGACTTCATTTAGGTTTGCGTTACTGTCGGCATCCACTGCAAGGATGGGTGTCTTATCCATCTTTACCAGGTATTTGATAAGCATTCCCGCAACAGTTGTTTTCCCGGTGCCTCCTTTACCTGCGAGTGCAATTGAAAACGTCATGGTATCTAATTTCCTTTCTAAAATATTATTAATATCTTATTTAAAAATTAACATTTATTTTTTGCTTTTTACGAAACCATCATATTTAAACTATAACAATTTTTTTTAATTATTCCAGTTGAAAGTTTCCGTCAAGCTCCTTTTAGGTTTTTAGCATTTAAGACATCGAGATATTTGCAACTGCTCGACCACCTCAAACTCCTTGCAATAGATTCTAGCATATGTTAAATTTCGAAAAAAAATAAAACTTTTAAGCAGATGGAGAATACAATGGATTTTGAACTGACAAAATCACAAAAAGAAATCCAGAAAGCTGCCAGGGATTTTGCCAAAGGCGAGTTTGACAAAGATCTTGCCCTTGAGTTGGACAAAAAGCACGAATTTCCGGAAAAGATATGGAAAAAAGCCGCTGATCTGGGATTCATCGGTATTCACTTTCCGGAACAATATTCCGGCCAGGGGCTCGGTGTTATGGAGAACATTTTAGTTGCAGAAGAGTTCTGCAGCAGAGATTCTACCATCGGAAGTGCGGTGATACTTGCCGGTTTTGCATCTGAGTGCGTTTTGCGTTTTGGCAGCGACGCCCTTAAAGAAAAATTTCTGCCGCCCGTTGCAGAGGGCAAAATGCTTTCTGCCGGAGCGTTTACAGAGCCTGATCATGGTTCCGATATTACAAGGATGGATACGACAGCGCAAAAGGAAGGGGACGAATGGGTCATAAACGGGTCAAAAATATTCATTACCAATGGTGAAATTGCCGGCTATTACTGTGTTCTCTGCCAGAGCGATCCGGAAAGCAAACCGACCTACCGTGGAATAAGCTTGATCCTGGTGGAGGCAGACCGGAAAGGAGTTTCTGCGATGGATGTGGGTGAAAAGATGGGGATCCATATGATGTCCACAGCAGAGGTAAATTTTAAAGATGTTCGTGTTCCGGTTTCAAATCTTATCGGAAAAGAGGGAAAAGGGTTTTATCATGTTCTTGAATTTTTTGATGAAAGCAGGATACTGGTTGCCGCCCAGGCACTTGGAACTGCCCAGGGCGCTTTTGATCGTGCGTTGGCCTATGTAAAACAGAGAGAACAGTTCGGTAAAAAGATTGCACAGTTCCAGGTCACCCAACACAAACTGGCAGATATGGCCACAAAAATTGAACTTTCCAGGCTAATTACTTACAAGGCTGCCTGGAATTTTGATCAGGGGCGTATCGATCCAAAACTAACATCCATGGCAAAGATGTATGCTGCCCGGACGGCGGTGGAAGTTGCCGATGAAGCCATCCAGCTGCTTGGCGGATACGGATATATGGCAGAATATGAAGTCGAGCGCTTTTATCGGGACGCAAAGATCACAGAAATTTATGAAGGCACCAAGGAGATCCAGAAAAACACCATTGCCAGTGCTGTTATCGGAAGGTTGAAATAAACATAAAAGTTAGTTCGCCTGGCT
>JAOUGB010000112.1 GCA_029857875.1 Desulfobacteraceae bacterium
TTTATGGTCCCAAAGCGGATTATGATCTAAAGACGTGTCTGCTTCTGTGTAAACCGCTTCAGAATACTTATCAATGTACTCATAAATTCTGCCGCGTTTGATGTTTTTTAGCCGTTTTACAAAATCTAATTTGTCGGAATCGATGCCCTCTTCATCATAAATATACCCGGAAGAATCAGAGAGGGTAACCACTTTACCGCCCAATTCAATAATTTTTTCCACTGTGTACTGGGAGACATTGCCAGAACCGGATACCAGACAGGTTTTGCCTTCAAGGGTTTCGTTTTGAGTTGCCAACATTTCTGCTGCAAAGTAAACACTGCCGTAGCCGGTTGCTTCCGGACGAATTAGGCTTCCACCCCATCCCAAGCTCTTACCGGTCAAAACACCGGTAAATTCGTTACGCAGCTTTTTATACATACCAAAAAGATAACCGATTTCCCTGGCGCCCACACCGATATCGCCGGCCGGAACATCTGTGTTCGGGCCGATATGTCGAAACAGCTCGATCATGAAACTCTGACAAAAGTGCATGACCTCATTATCGGATTTGCCTTTGGGATCGAAATCAGAGCCACCTTTTCCGCCGCCCATGGCAAGGGTTGTCAGCGCATTTTTAAAGACCTGTTCAAAGGCCAAAAATTTCAAAATGCTCAGGTTGACGGATGGATGAAAGCGCAACCCACCCTTATAGGGACCGATGGTGCTGTTCATTTGAATCCTGAAACCGCGATTTACCTGTACCTGGCCCTGATCATCCATCCAGGGAACCCGGAATAAGATGATACGTTCCGGCTCAACAATTCTTTCCAAGACAGCTTCTTTACGGTATTGAGGATTTCTTTCCAAAACAGGAAGAACTGACTCAATTACCTCTTCTACAGCCTGATGAAATTCCTTTTCTCCTGGATCTCTATCCTTTATCAGCCTCAAAATATCCTTCATAAACTACCTCCCGTAAATTTAGTGGTTCAGTCCAAACCAAACGAATTCAATTAATTATTAATCAATACACATTGGGATGTATTGCCGTCAATTTTAAGCGTAAACGGTTTATCCAATCTAACATGCCGCAAGTAGGTCGTCTCCCGAGAAAAAGGTTGTGAATCTAACCATTCCCAATCAAAATGATCTTCCGAGTTTTCGGTAACCGTTATATAATGAATGCCAAGAGAGGTTATGTTTTGAAAAAAATGCGATCCCTGGGAAGGATCGGCCTTTAATTTCTCGTTTCTAAGTTCAATTATTGCACCGACCCCCGAAATATTGCGCCATTGTACCGGTATCCCAAGCCATCGGTCAGCAGATCCCCACCGACCGGGGCCAATGAGAAGATAAGGACGTTTTTCTTTAACCAAGCCGGCATTTAACATATCAATTTCTTTTGCCATTTGTATCGTAGCCCCTGGTTTAAAATCATCAGGCTTAATATATACAATATCCGCTATTTTTTCATCTTTTCCATTTCCAAGGGCTTGGTTGGAGATGCAAAATGCTTTTTCAATTTCTTGATGGGTTATTTGAACTTCAAACCTTTCTCCACCGGCGACCATGGGTCGCATCTGAAGGAAAAAGAAATCGCTTTTAATATTTTTGTCGGAACTCAGATTTACTGAAAACTCGATCTCTACAGGACATCCCATGCCCTTTCGACCCAATTCGAGAAGGTCTGACAATAAATCAGGTAAAGGCAATATGTTGTATTTAAGTATCGGAGCGAAGGTTAAAATCTTTGGTCCCGGCATATAGCCTGTATCTCGAATGCGATGTTCTTCCGGCAAATAGGTACTTGCGAGCAGCTGTACAGGATATTCCGCCTCGGCATCGTCAATCTCCCTTTTTTCAAGGTTTGAATGTTTCTGGAAGTTGAGTTCGTCGGGATAATTTCGGATCTTTAAGGCATAAAAATAACGTTGGGCATTTGCCAGGATGTCGTCAACCATGGAAAACTGGGGCATAATACTTGGGTATTTTGGAGAAAAACGTACCGTTCGGCCACCTTCCACAACGGTTCTTCCCAATCCCAGAGCAATATGCGCGATCCCTTCTTCGGATTTCATTTTAGAAATTGGATAAAAGTTGTGGGACTGGGCCACTCCGGAAATGGCCGGGTAGAAATAATCTCCATATTCTTGTCCGGTAAGTTGCTGGATGATAACACCCATGACCTCTTCCTGAGGCTGGTTTGATGTCGCTCGGGAGAATGCCTTGGCACTCTCATAATAGGTAGACGCATACACCAGTTTTATGGCGGTAATAAGATGTTCAAGTCGCTTCGAGAGTGTGGGATGGTTATTGGGAATCATATACGTTTCATAAATTCCGGCATACGGCTGAAACTGTGCATCTTCAAGAAGACTGGAAGAACGCACCGACAGGGGGTATTTCACTTGGGCGAGATAAGCTTTCAAATCTTTTACCAGCCACTCGGGCATTTCTGCCTTTAAAAATGCGTCCGTAATTTCTTCATTCTTAAAGGTCTGAGTGGCTAAGTATTTTAGGCCGTTCAGCTTAATAAAAGAATCAAATCCATCCGTGCTCACAACCAGGGTTTTTGGAATTTCGATGGTTATTTCGGGATAATTTTCGTAAATTATCGGATTCTGTTGGAGCAGGGCGGACATAAAAGCCAAGCTCCGGGCCTTACCCCCCAACGATCCTTGGCCGATTTTAACAAAGTCCATAATATCTGCATCGAAATTATGGCTCTTGAACTGAGCGACCACACCTTTTTGACGCCATTTCCGTAACGCATGGACATTGGCGATAATATAACTCCGCATGTCGTGGGCGCTTGAAAAATCAGAGGCTTTGACCTTACGGAACTTGGAAGCAAGGGGGATTTCCGAACGAGACATAATCCAGTTGGAAAAGTGATTGCGCTTGGCATGATAACAAATCGATTCATCCGGTACCTGACCAACCTTTTCCTCAAGCGCACGAAGGTCATTCGCTCGATCAATTTCCGTGCCGTCCGGCATCCTGAAAACAAAATCACCGAATCCTAAATAGTTCATAAAAAAATCGTGTAGTTCTTCCAGAAGATTTGGAGAATTCTTGTCCAGAAAAACAGCAGGAATTAAATCTGCTTTTGCTTTATTGGATGATTTCGAACTCATCAAGAGGAGGGGTAGATCAGGGATTTCTTTTCTCATTTGCAAAAGCAACCTATACCCTGCATCATCGATCAGCTTTCCATTTTTTGGGATGCGGGTATCCGATATAATGCCGAACAGAAATGAACGGAACTTCTGGCACAACTCCATGGCCTCTTCATAGTTTTCCGCCAACAGAATTTTGGGTCTGGCCCGCATTGTGAGCAGCCGGTGTTCTTCATTGACACCCACTTCAAGGACAGCCTGGGTTTGTTTTACGACTTCTTTGTAAATCAGGGGCAGAAAAGAGGAGTAATAAACCGGTGAATCCTCAACCAGGATCAGTACTCGGACCATTGCTTTCTGAGTGTCGGATTCAACATTCAGGCGGTCTTCCGCATTTTTAACAAGGGCCAACAAAAGATCGGAATTTCCGGACCAGATAAAACTTTTGTCAATCCCTTTAAGATTTTTATTTTTCGGGAAGGGATAAATTTCCTTGGGGTTGTGAGCCAGTAAAATCACAGGAAGATTCGGGTTGACTTTCTTAATTTCCAGACCCAGTGAAAAAGCGTCCATGTCATCTATATTCGGCATGGTTAGAACCATATCGAATTTTTTTTTATTTAAGAGAGATAGCGCTTCTTTGGCTGAAGACGTCCGTGTGACCCTGGGGGGTAGACTAAGGTTTAATCCGCTGTACTCATTTATAATTCTTGATGCAGGGCTGCCGTCTTCTTCCATTATGAACGCATCATAGGGACTGGAAACAAATAAGATCTCACGAACCTTATTTGACATCAGCTCGTGAAAAACTTTTAAATGTGAATAAAATTCACTGGGTATTTGATTGTATTCTTGAAGCATCCTTTTTTCCGATTTGATGTTGATCAGGACAGTAGCGAGAAAAATATTTCCAGGGGTAGATAGGAGCCACCAGAGACAACCTTAAAGCGTCTCTGGTGGCAAGTCTATCGCAATTTAAATATTTTATCAAGAATCGATTATCTTGAGGGCTTCCTCCCTGTAAGCGTCCATTACGTATTGGGTGCCTGTGATTTTGGCACATTCTTCGGTCAGTGAAAATATGTCATCTCGACTGATGTATTTGACGGCCCAGTTTCTGGACCCGGCCATTATTTGTTGAAGTCCAACCTTGATTTTATCAACGGCGCTAAAAATCCCGACTGCACCCAAAGGAATACGTTCGGCTTCCGAACCGTATTTTTCTTTTAAGACTTCATAATTCATGAATATTTCTTCTTTGGTGGATCCGAATCTCGATACCGTCGGAGGAAGTCCACCGTCTTCTCCTCGCAGCCATTTTTCGGCGTTTTTACCCACCATGCCCGGGATCATTAACGCACGACCCATGCATACGGCCTTACAGTAAGGTGCGCCCAAGGCCAAAGCCTTGAACACGTGATCCTCTGAAGAAAAACCACCGGCAAATGCGATATCCGGGGGCCGTTTTCCTCTTTGGGCCAATCGTTCACACAACTCATAGGCCATGGAGTGAAGATATATCGATGGAATCCCCCATTCGGTCATCATTCGCCACGGGCTCATTCCGGTGCCTCCGGGAGCACCGTCAATGGTCAAAAGGTCAATGTCGGCGTCGCTGGACCAGCGTATGGCCATTGCGAGTTCTCTCATCGGATATGCGCCTGTTTTCAGGGTGATACGTTTGGCACCGAGCTTTCGCATCCTTTCAACCTCATTCATGAAGCCTTCCTGATCGATGAATCCGAGACGCGAGTGTCTCTCAAATTGCTTCAGCGGACCGGCTTTAAAAGCAGCCTGAAAAGCGGGTTTTTCCGGGTCCGGTGTAACAATATAGCCACGTTTTTTCAATTCCAGCGCCCGGCTTAAAGAGTTGACTTTAATTTCACCACCGATACACTTGGCGCCTTGCCCCCATTTCAGTTCGATGGTTTCCACCCCGAGCTTGTCAATCACGTATTCCGCAACACCGTTACGGGTGTCCTCAACATTCATCTGAACAAGGATATCCCCATAGCCTTCATGATAACGACGATATTCTTTTACACGGCGGTCCATTTCCGGAGATTTTGTAACTTTGCCGTTACTGTTGAGTTCCAACTCAGGGTCAATTCCACATACATTCTCTCCACACACCAGGGTGATACCGCTGATTGCAGCCCCTATGGCAAAATGTTCCCAGTTTCTACGGGCAATATCCGTACTGCCGAGGGCGCCGGTAAAAATTGGCACTTTCATCTTCACCTTATCGGTGACACCGAAAGATGTTTCGGTATCTACTGCCGGGAATGTCGCTTTATCTGGATCGGGGTCCACGCCTTTCGCCCCCAGTGCGTATCCCATAATATTAAGGTGAGAGTAATCAACCGGATAGTCTTTATCAGCGCCGGCAGTGACTCTTCCGAAAGGCTCCGGATAAAGGAGTTCACGTCCACGGAATGTGGCCCTGAACAGATCGCAATTGCCCTTGCAGCCATCAATGCATCGGCTGCAGATGCCGGATTGGGGAGCAACGTTTCTGGATCGGTTTTTTGTTTGTAAAGCTTCATTGGCATTCGGTTGATGTAAATTCATAACTATTCTCCTTATAGAGTTTTAATTGAAAGACAAAGGCGTCTTCCCCGCTGGGAAAGACGCCTTTGTCTTTCATATTCTATTCAAATAATTTAGCACACCATTGTGCAAACCTTAAACGACACTAATTTTATAGTTAGCGTTTTTAGCAATACTTATTAAATTGTCAAGCATTTTTTTATTTGAAATAAAAAATAACCCTTATATATAAATTTGACTAAATTGATGCTTACTAAATTGAAAAAAATATTTATGCTATTAAATAATATTATATCAATAAAACAACCGCTTATACCATTGACCAGAATATTTTATAAAAGGATAGAGTCGGGTGGATTGAATCATAGGCTGAGAAGAGATCGGATGCCGGTTAAATACAGATTTAACCGGCATCCGAAATCGGATTTGTTTTGAATTTCGAGCTTCGAGCTCCGGATCTTCAATTTATCCGGCTCAGGTGATGGGCAAATATTTATCTATTTCGTACTTGCTGACGTGGGTTCGGTACATATCCCATTCGATCTTTTTGTTTTCTATAAACTTATTAAAAATATGCTCACCCAGGGCCTTTTTTACCAGTTCTGATTTTTCAACCTCGATAATGGCCTCATAAAGGTTGTCCGGAAGAGTGGTAATTCCTCTTGCGCTTTTCTCTTTCCTTGACATTTTGTAGATATCCTCTTCGATGGGATCCGGAAGATCATATTCACCCTCAATTCCTTTAAGGCCGGCTGCCAGCATCACGGCAAAAGCCAGATACGGATTACAGGCCGGATCAGGAGCGCGGAACTCTATTCGGGTGGCGACCTCCTTTCCGGGTTTGTACATGGGGACCCGAATCATGGCCGAACGGTTGCGTCGGGCCCAGGAAATATAGACAGGTGCCTCGTAACCGGGAACCAGACGTTTGTAAGAGTTGACCCATTGATTGGTCACGGCGATAATTTCACGGGCGTGATGCATAATTCCTGCAATATACCCCTTGGCTATTTTGGATAAGTGGTATGGATCATTTTTATCAAAAAAAAGATTTTTATCTCCCTGGAACAAGGATTGATGAACATGCATACCGCTTCCGTTTTCTCCAAATATCGGTTTGGGCATGAATGTGGCATAATAGCCGTGTTTGCGGGCGATTTCCTTGACAACCAACCTGTAAGTCATGGTCTTGTCGGACATGCTGAGCGCTTCGTCATACCTTAGATCGATTTCATGCTGGCTCGGCGCCACCTCGTGATGACTGTATTCCACCTCTATGCCCATGTTTTGCAGAAAAAAAATCGTATCGCGCCGCAAGTTCGATGCCAAATCAAGGGGAAGACTGTCGAAATATCCACCGGTATCAATCCCGACAGGTTTTTCATTGCTTTTGAAATAGAAATATTCGAGTTCCGGACCGATATAAAAGGTGTACCCTTTATCGCCTATTGTCTTTAATAGCCGTTTGAGCACATA
>JAOUGB010000113.1 GCA_029857875.1 Desulfobacteraceae bacterium
AGATGGAGATCAAGCGGTTTATCTCCATGGTTGCCACTGCAGAACTGGCTTCGGATAAACCTGACGAGCTTGTTCGTACGTCGATAATTAGAGCCAGATTTTGCGAACTTTTGGGGTTGCACTCACAAAACGGAGCAGATATTTCGGAGCTCTTTCTCATGGGCCTATTTTCCCTTATTGATGCGATGCTCGACAATAATATGGAAGATATCATGCAAACCCTCCCATTATCGAAAAACATCAAACAGGCCTTGTTGGAGGAAAAGGGCGATCTGGCAGATTATTTAAAACTGGTTTCCAGCTATGAGTCGGCAAATTGGGAGAAATTTTCTTCAATCATTTCCAAAATCAATATCAATGAGAAAAAGTTTCCTGAATTCTATCAGGATGCCGTGAACTGGGCAGATTCGTATTTAGTCTAATTTTTTTCCTGAATCTTGCGCGGGCCGGAGGCTTCCATATAGCAAGTTGAGCATAGCGAAATCCCGTCATCGGGGGCAAGATCCAGGTTTTATCTTTACCCGACCGCAATATGCAACCATATGGAAAATGTTGCAGCAGACAATATGGTACATGAAGAAAGCGCCGCCACGGCAAAATCGGTATCACCGTTCATTTCTTTTGCCATAACATAGGTTAAAGTGGCTGTCGGTGATGCAAGAAGAATAAGGCCTGGTAGATAGTCATGCAGTTTTATATCGAACAAACGGTAAAAGATAAAACCCAACCCCGGAAGCAGAATCAGCTTCAAAAAACTTGAAGATAAAATTCTAAACATCCTTAACTGCATCAATTTAAAAGACAAAGAAGCCCCAATGAGGATTAAGGCCATAGGGAGTGCGAGTCCACTTAAAATATCAAGACTCCTGCTGATAACCAGCGGTAACTTTAGCCCTGTAGAGGAAAATAGAATGCCTGCCAGTGCCGAAAGAATCACGGGGTTGCCCAGTATTCTTAATACAACATCTCGTTTGTTTTTTGAGGTTGAAGCATCGTCAGAATTGAATTGAAGGGCTACTACCGCAAGAAGATTTTGTAATATCATGATAAATCCGGCAATGATACTGGCCCTAACAAATCCATCGTTGCCAAGAGAATAATATGCCACAGCAAGACCGATATATCCGAGATTCCCATGAAAAGAGGTCTGAATAAATGTCCCCAGCTCCCCTCTTCTGATACGCCAGATCAAACCCACACACCATGCCACAGCAAAAACAGCCAAAACGGATAAAAGTGTGATTAAAATGACGGTAACATCAAACTGGGTACTTAAGGACGCTTTGGAGATCGCGTGAAAAATCATGGCAGGTATTGCCAGGTAATAGACCAAACGGTTTGCCGGGCCTAAAAATTCCGGCTGAATAAATCCTTTAATCCGGACAAACCATCCAAGGGTTATTACGGCAAATATTGGAATTATCGTCGTTGCAATATTCATAGGATATGGTCATAGAGTATTCGTAACACTTTAGCCTTTTGAAAACATTACCGCTTCAGGTATAATAAATTTTGGGCTGAAAGAACTCGTTAATAAGGGCTCGTAATGAAAGAACCTGCCCGGGCTATTCATAAAGGTCTCTTCTTTAATAGGGGGTTTCATCCATAAAGTTAAATCGTCGATGGTTCTTTCAAAACGATCCCTAATCCACTCAGACAGCTTCCAGCCCAAAATTTATTATACCTGAAGCTCCTTTGAAATCGATTTGTTTCAAAGGACTAAACTGTTACGAGTATTCAAGTTTCGCACCCGCATATTGCTCAAAAGCCTTTGATGCTGCCTTATTAGCTGAATCTTGCATGAAATTTGGTGCAAAACTTAAGGAACAGTGAATCAACTTACTTTCTTGACTTTCAACCATCTGACGCCTACACTTTATTCGATATCTGGAATCTCGAAGCTTTTATTTTTATAGTGTTTTTCCGAAAGTTACAAGTTATATTGGTAAAGAATCCTGGCCCCCAGGGCCAGACTTTGGTTTGCTCCTGAAAGGGGCTGTTTTACTCAAAGTCGCACAAGTTAAAAGTGTCTAAAGTGATCTAAAGTGCCTATTACAAGTGCCTAAAGTTTGAAGTGATCTAAAGTGCCTAAAGTTAAGGTAGCGCTAACGCGCTGTCATTAAAATATAATTGGCAGAATTCCTTAACTTTTATCCGCCTTCGGCGGATTAGCTCACTTTAAACTCTTGTCCGCTGACGCACTGTGGCGGATTAGTTCACTTCAAACTCTTGCAGCGATTCTTCAGGTGGAGCCGGAGAACTCTGACCTGGCCCAAAGGACCAGATTTTTCATGGCAAATAAAATAGGAGTGTTATGTGAAAAATGATATTATCAATAAAATAAAAGAGGTTTCCATTCAAAAAAAGTTCCCCGACGGTTCTTTGTATACCAGTATCTCTATCGAACATATAATAAATCTCTCAGATTTTTTTCAACTCAGCGGACGTCAAATTGAAATTGCAGCCCTTGATGAAAACATTATTCCTGAACATTATGTCCGTAACATGAAAACATTTTCACCAAAGGATCAGTCGAGTCTATTAAGTTCACGGGCAAGCATTGTTGGTCTAGGGGGACTGGGCGGTGCTGTAACTGAAATCCTCGCTCGCATTGGAATCGGCACACTTACACTGATTGAAGCCGACACATTCGAAGAGAGTAACCTGAACCGGCAATTTTTAAGCACACATCGCCTTCTTGATACATCAAAAACCAAAGCCGCCATTAAAAGGGTCCGTGAAATAAATCCGACGATTACTGTTGAAGGACATGACGAATTGCTTGACGATAACAATGCGGCAAGTCTAACTGAAAATTCAGATGTTATTGTTGACTGCCTTGACAATATACAAACTCGATTTTTTCTGGAAAGCGCCGCAAAAAAGGTCGGATCACCTCTTGTCTCTGCTGCGGTTGCAGGAGTCTACGGGCATGTCATCAGCATTTTTCCTGAAGACAAGGGGTTAAAGCTAATATACGGTGATTCAGATATTCTTCCACAGAAAGGGGTTGAGACTTCATTGGGTTGCTTACCGCATGCTGTCACACTCCTTGCAGCTTTGGAAACTTCTGAAGTCGTAAAAATACTTTTAAAAAAAGGATCTGTCTTAAGGAACAAGCTGGGTATAATAGATCTGATGGATAATATTTTTGAAGTCCTGGATTTACTTTAATCCGGCAATAAACCGAATCATCTGACCGATAACCATGGAGATAATCTCTTTTGGCATAAAACCCTCAGGCATCCATTCCATAACCGTGTCTGTTACCTCCTTTGTACTCCTTTTAATATCTTTCGTTTTTGCGTAAGACGCTTCCAGAATACTCCTGGTTTCCATGGCGGCATCCATGGATTTTTGCAGAAAATGTCTGCCTTCGCTGCGGCTCCTTGCGCCAAAGTGTTCAGCAAGATAAACCTCTATTTCATACCGAGCCATCTTTTGAAGGCTCTCTTGGTACTTGTCAAAATTTGAATTGGCGGCTGTAAATATCTTATCCCCAAAAGGGATGCCCCCTGCATCGGAAGCAAATAACGCTTTTTCTTGGGGCACATATATTGCAATTGAACACGAAGAATGACCCGGAACTTCCATCACCTCCATTGACAAATCATCACAGCTAAGGATATCTCCTTCTTTTACAACATCATCAATATTAATTTTGTCAAACTCAATTCCAATATCTTTGTCCTGTTTTTCCAGCCCATGTTCATTCAATAGTATTTGATTTAAAGATAAAATACTTTCCATAACTTCGGGCTTATCCAAAAGTTCTTTTGCCCTTGCCGATGCCGTTATTGACACCCATGGCCATCGCCTTTTAAAAAAAGAGACGATTCCACAGTGGTCAAAATGGGAATGGAGTATGATGATCCGTTTTATCTTTATTTCTTCTATGTTAAAGCTTTTCAGTTGTTTTATAATATCAGGAACAATGTAAGCCAAGCCTCCCCCAAGCAAAGCAAATTCTTCTGCACCTTTTAAAAGATAAACACATGATTCTTTTCGTCCAAGAAATAAAATCCTGTCCGTAACGAAACCTGGTTTTTCTATAATCATCTCTTCCTCACTTGACAAATCTTTGTATTCATAGTCTATTCTGACATGCTCATTTAATTTGTCAAGAGCGGAGACTCCATTTGTTATGACAAAAAATCTCAAAGAAAAAAAGAATATCTTTTCTCGAACATTTTATGTACAAACTGCCGGCTGTCAACTCAGGGTTAAATGCATTGAGCCTGAACCTGGAACACTTTTAAAGGATCGCCCCACACTTGTTTTTCTTCATGAAGGCCTTGGCTGTATCGAGATCTGGCGGGATTTCCCGGAAACGCTCTGTGAGTCTCTCGGCTGTTCCGGGTTGGTTTACGACCGAAGAGGTTACGGCGGATCCGAAATGTTTGAAGGCCCATGGCCGGTTGATTATTTAGAGATGGAATCTTTAACATACTTGCCTGCACTGTTAAAGGAATGCGACGTTGACAATGCTGTTCTCATCGGACATAGCGATGGGGGAACCATCGCACTAATCACCGCCGCATCTCAAAGCAACCTCGTAAGCGGGATTATTACAGAAGCAGCACACATCTTTGTTGAACAAATAACCGTCAAAGGCATTCGCAGTGCGGTTGAAGCTTTTGAAACCACTTCTTTAAAAGAAAGGTTTGTCCGGTATCACAAGGAACATACGGAGAGGATTTTCTACCGGTGGGCCAACAGGTGGCTGTCACCTGAATTTTCCAACTGGAATATCCAAAAGGATCTATCTAAAATAACATGTCCGGTCCTCGTTCTCCAGGGCGAAGATGATGCCTATGGAACCCCTGCCCAGGTCGAAGGTATCGCCAGCCAAGTATCCGGACCGGTGCGTGTCAAACTCATCCCTGACTGCGGCCACACGCCTCATTTTCAGGCCAAAGACACCGTCCTTTCAGAAATGACGCGATTCATCAAGGGGCTTTTTTGACCTGAAATGTTTCAGCCTGCTAACTACAAGGTTTTTATCAATATTGGGGTGCAAAACTTGAATTATATACCAGTTAATCTTAAATGTGCGAACCTTTAGCTGTCAACCTAAACGCTATTGCTTTTGGCAATGATGGCTTTTGCAGGTATCAATCCGGTGGCGCCGGCTGATACAATATTTCCAGCCACACCTGGTCCGTCCCCGGCAACATACATCCCATAAATCTTTGTTTCCAGCTCGCTGGTTGTATCAACCTGTGTGGCAAAAAACTTAATCTCAGGTGCGTAAAGGAGTGTTTCGTCATTGGACACTCCTGGAACCACTCGGTTTAGTTTATCCAAGCCTTCGATAATGTTGGTTAAAATTCTCTCTGGCAAGGCCATGGCAATATCACCACAGACCACACCGGTCAGTGTCGGCTCGATGTAGCCTTTTTTGACTCGGTGCCATGTACTGCGCCTTCCGCGCTTGAGATCACCAAAGCGCTGCAGTATTGGTCTGCCCCCGCCAATCAAAGTGGCGAGGTTCCCAATGGATTCACCGTATGCTTGATTGTCTGTTACGGGTTCGGTGAGGATCACCTTGGACAAAAATGCGAAGTTGGTATTCTCAGATTTCTTGTGCTGATATGAATGGCCGTTGACACAGACAAAGTTACTGTAATTTTCTAAAGAAACAAACCCGCCTTTATTGGTACAAAATGTCCGGGTCTGATCATCATATTTTGATGTCTGTATAAAAAAAGTGGGGTCATAAATTACATCACAAAGATCTTGCATGATATCTTTGTGAACCTCAACACGTACGCCAACTTCAATGCCTCTTTGCTTGAGTCCGATCCCGTATTTTTGTGCCAGCTTTCCAACCCAGTCAGCCCCCACACGTCCGGGTGCCAGGATAATGTTGTTGGAAAAGTATTTTTTTCTGCTGGTCACGACACCTTTTACTCGTCCATTTTCCACAATGATGTCCTTTACTTCCTCAGACGTGTGCAAGGTCACCCCTTTGGACTTTATGTAATCAGCAATATTTGAAATATATCCGGGCAAGCATTCGCTGCCAAGATGTTTCTGTTTGATAATAAGCAGATCGATTCCATACCGCTTGGCCCTTTTACGGATGTTTTTGGCTTCTTCCATATCCGTTGGATAGACAACGCTATCCATGCCGAATTTGTTGAATATCTGTTCTGTCTCATGAATAATCATCTGAGCCTGGCGTATCGACATAAACTGTGTTAGATCGGTCTTTCCTAATTTGTGGATAAAGTTTAGCTTACCGTCTGAAAATAGACCTGCTCCACCGACACCGCACAATATATTACACGGTCGACATTTCATGCATTTCTTATTCTTACTCATCGGGCATCTGCGCTTTAAAGGACCTTTCCCTTTTTCAACAATAAGAACATTGAGCTTGGAGTGCTCACAAAGATAAACGGCTGCAAATAGTCCGGCAGGCCCACCCCCGACAATAATGACATCATATTCATTGCTCTTTAATGTTGTTTTGGACGCGGACATATTTTTCTCCTTATACTAAAAAGTCCTTATTCTATTGCCTAAATAGAAAAGCCCTGTCTTTTCGGACAAGGCTTTTAAAAAGATAATCTGCTGACAAAAGATTCGGCTTAGGCTTCTGACTCTGTGTCTTTTGTTTTTTGGGGGGGCTTTTTCACTTCGGTTTCAACTTCTTCTGTTTCTTCTGATTCAGCCGGTTCCAAAGTCTCATCTCCGGCTTTTTCATCCGTGTCTTCAGAAATTGTATCGGATTCCAACAATGCCGCCTTGTCATCAGGCTCAACCTGTTCCATTGTTGTTTCGTCCTTCTTCTTTACGACCGCTGCTTTTTCTTCTTCATCGGCTTTTTTCTTTTCAATATCTTCTTCTAAAGCCTTCTTTTTTTCTATGGATTCCTCTTCTTTAATATCTTTTTTCTTGTCAGCGCTCTTTTTATCTATTTTGGCCTTAGCCTTCTTTTTCTTTTTTATTTTTTTCTTTTTGTCATCAACGGACAAGACCAGCTCAATCAATGAAATGGGGGCGGCATCTCCCGGTCGCCTTCCAAGCTTAATAATTCGGGTGTAACCTCCTGATCTATCTCCATAGTGTTCGGCGGCTTCAGCAAAGAGTTTATGAACAACT
>JAOUGB010000114.1 GCA_029857875.1 Desulfobacteraceae bacterium
ATGTATGTCGAAAAAGGACACAAAAAGAAGATAACGTGATAACTTTTTAGCATAATAACAAAATTTAACAAAGCGATGCACCCGAAAGCTAATCTCTGCGACTGGAGAGCCTGCTATCCATACTTTCGATACCTGGAATTTATCGCTGCGGCATAAAATCCCTCAATAAATTTGATATGTTATGAGTATCACACCTGGATAAAGCCTCATTTTTCAGACTGGATTGAGGCAAGAGAAATCAATATATTGTGGTCTGAGTTTTAACCGTTTTGCCGATTTTTTGATTCTGCCTCATTGATGAATGGAGAGTGATCAAAAAAATCGTGAGCATTGGGTTCAAATCATCACTACGATTCCTGAAATATCATCTACAGATCACAGCCGCAACCAAATCACTGATAAGAGAATAAAATCCCAGGCAAGCGCTTTAAGACGGTGGTGCAATTTATCTTTTCTTTTGGTGTCATCTATGCCATAGGCGGCTGTTATCATGCCGGAAGAAGCAAGGATAGACGCGGTCGGAGCCATGCACCACATAATTTGCCGCGTATCGAACGCAGAGAGGTTTTCAGGGATGATATCGACCGAATTAACTTTGTTGATCGGCTTAGCAAAACAAGGCTTCATCCTAAGTTAAAGGGTGCGATACTTGAGTCATATCTTTACTGCTTCAAGGTGTAATGATATGCATCCATGGCCTCTTTTTCCAAAATGTGCCCCTGTCCCTGATATCTGGGGGAAAAATGAAAGGGTGTCAGCTGCTTTACTCTTGCTTTACCTGCAATGAGGCCGGCCTGCCGGGCGGTCAGGTGGCATTTTTTTTCGGCAATATCTCTATCTTTTTCAATAAAAGACGCTTCAATAAAGAGGTGGTCGGAATCTTTTACCAGTTCAACAATCTTTTCGATGTTCGATTCGTTGTACACAACATCCGCAATATATGAAATCTTCTGGCCCGGAGTGATCAGGGCAATTTGTTTTGCAAGGTCCCCCAGAACGAATATTTTTTTGTGTTGTTTTTTACCGCATTTAACCTCAAACTCTGAATCGGGGTTTTGATTATTAAACAGTGCCTGTTTGAATTCTTTTAGCCAGGGACCGATTTCCAACCCAAGCTCAGCAACAGCATCTTTCATGATATTAACGTGAAATCGTTCCTTTAAGGTGAATCCGAGACAGGGAATACTGTGATCGAGGATCTTTGTAAAAACGGAAAAAGACGGTTCCTTATGAAGGGGCACGTTAAACGGGTGTTTAACCGACTTTGAGGCTGGAATGAATCCGCTTTGGCAAATATAATCCTTGGTTACCAGATGATCGTCATGTACCTCGGTGACATGCAAGGCCAACAGGTTCGTGTAGTTCTTGACAAGGTCCCATGAATATCCCGCGAGTTTTCCCTCAACATTTTTTATAAAGTTTTCAGGACCATAAATGTAAAGATCGTGGTCACGGCCAAGGACAAGTCTCAGCAGTCTGTCAAATCCGATAAAATGATCCATATGCGTATGGGTAATAAAGACATGACTGATTTTAAGAATATCTCTGGCTGACAGTGAAAAAATATCTCCGAGATCAAAAATTATGGCACGTTTTTCATAAAGAAAGGGGATATACAGACTTGGATCGTCAAAAGGTCCATTCACTAACCTGGGGAGGAAGGAAGGTCGCATTGTCAGGTCAGTTTTTTTATAACTTGCCGGTTGATACAAAGATATATTTCTTCGTCTGAACCGTAAACATCGACCACGACTTTATGATTGATAAGGGTTTCTATTACGAATGCGGTAATGTAAAGACTCACGACATTTGGATTCTGTACGATATGTCTAAATGGTGCTATCTTGTAGTCGACATCAAAGTCGTCGCTGCGGCTCAACTTGTCTATACATTTTGTTATCTGCTCTTCAAGTACATTTTTATTCGTGGTTTCAACAAGTTTATTCTCGACAAGCTTCATGGCAATGGCATTAGAAAGGGGTTCGATACAATCTCTTGCATTTTCTATTGCTTTTCTGCGGGAATATTCTTTTGAAGACTCGATTCTCGACAATATTTTTGCTTCACGACTGCTGGGTCGAAATACTTTAGCCATAATATGTCACCTTTAACCTATACTATCGCTTATTTAGGGTATCGTCCATTTTTATTTTTATATATCAACCACAATAATAATGCCGAGTATTGTCTATTGCAAGAAAAATTTTAAACCACCAATGTTACGTCTCTTCAATAACAATTTGAGCATTTTTCCTGCCGTTCCATCGGTTCCAGCGAAGACGGTATGCAATCTGATCAAAGGTGTCTTTCAAGGGGATTTGGGTATCCACATTAAATTGTATTGCGTTGAATGTTTTTATAGTCTTTCCTATCTTCTGTTCCAATACCATTTGCCTGTGATGATCACCTACACATTTTGATGACACAACATTGACCTTTTTTGTCATAAAAAGCGGTTCATGGTTTGCGATTCCAAAGGGTTTCAACGATTCAAGTTCATCCATCAGTTTATCTGAAATGTTAACGAAATCGAGTCTGCAATCGATGGCGATTTTCGGTATAAAATCAACTGGTTTTGCCATACGGCTCACAATGTTTTCAAAGCGTATTTTAAACCGGTCTATATTTTCGGTCTTGATTTTGAGGCCTGCTGCCATTGGATGTCCGCCAAAGTTTTCAATGTTCTCAGCACAAGCCGACAACCCCTCATACAGATTGACCTCAGGAATACTTCTGGCGGATCCTTTCCCTATTCCGTCTGCTGTTGTGATCAGTACAACCGGGCGAAAATATTTTTTCATAAGTCTTGATGCAACAATTCCAAGAATCCCTAAATGCCAATCTTGATGGACCAATACCAATGTGTTTTTTCGGAGCAGATGCGGATTTTTTGTCAGGTGATTGTGGACTTGAGTAAGTATTTTATTTTCGATATTGCGTCGATCCTGGTTTAAGCGGTTGAGTGAATGTGCAATTTTCCGTGCGGTCTCGATATTTTTTGCTGTTAGAAGTTCAACAGCGGTTGACGCTTGATCGATCCTGCCCGCTGAGTTTAATCTGGGGGCCAGATAGAAAACAATATCATCGGTATCGATGGCATGTTTATTGATTCTACAGACCTCAATCAGTGCATTTAGACCAGGACGCTGCGATGAACGGATAATGTTCATACCTGCCTTAATAAGTATCCGGTTTTCACGGGTTAAAGGAACCACATCAGCCAAGGTGCCAAGGGCGACAAGATCACAGTAATTTTTTAGATTGGGTTCCGGACGGTCTTTCCAGAAATTTGTGTCTCGAAGCTTTTTTCTGAGGCAAATCAGCAGATAAAACGCGACGCCGACTCCGGCAAGGTCACGAAAGCCGGAAAGACAATCGTTCCGCTTGGGATTTACCACCGCGACGGCAGGAGGTATCGTGTTCGATATCATGTGGTGGTCGGTAATGATGACATCAATTCCGGCGTTTCTTGCGGCTTTAACCGCGTCTTGACCATCTGATCCGCAGTCTACGGTGATAATGAGGTGTATTCCATTGGGCATCGCGACATCTGAAATATGGGTTTTTTTCAGACCAAAACCTTCCGTTATTCTGTGGGGAATGTAGTAAGACACATCCGCATCGACTGAACGGAGAAATTCCAAAAGTAGGGTTGTGGCGGTAATTCCGTCAACATCATAATCGCCAAAGATCAAAATTTTTTCTTTGTGTGCTATGGCTTCTAAAATTCGGTCAACCGCGGCATCCATATCCTTTATGGAAAAGGGGGGACTTAGATGATTAAGGGATGTGTTGAAAAAGTTTGATACATCTTCTGTGGAAAAAATATTACGATTGATCAAGATTGAGGCAACGGCAGGATGGCAATTCAGTATTCCGCAAAGTTTTTCGACCAAATAGCTATCAGGCTGAAGTATTTGCCACTCTTTTTTCATTAAAAGATTGTTTGTCCTAAATCGTCTAAAGTTGGCTTGCCAAACAGTACACGCTTTTTAAAAAAGATTGTCGATCTTGTTGGGTCGTCTTGTCGCGTCGTAGCCTGAAGCGCACAGTCGGAAACTGAAAGTGAAGACCAATCCGCTCTCCGATCATTTAAATAGAATTCATATACCGGGGGTAGTGTGCGATGTCAACGCGCAATCTTCTAAAGCTTCATAAGACATCGGAGATTTTGTATATATAATATCTGTCGAGCCGAAAATGGTATGTTATCAAAACAGGGTTTCATCAGGGTACATCTGAATCGATCATGTGATCACCATTGAGGGAACGGGTAAATCATCAGATACCGGAAAGGCATAAACAGGTGGAACGTAAGTGTTCACGGGAAAGCACATCCCGTGAACACTTACAGAGGAACATTAGTCGATGAAGAAATGTTCGCGTTAAACCATAATTACCTTAAAAGGTTAGGTCGTTCGATATGTTTCGTAGTATTTTAATACTTTATTAATGTAGAATTTAGTTGCTTTAAATGGTGGAATACCCCCATATTTTCTGACATTAAAACTGCCGGCGTTATAAGCTGCCAGGGCCAGTTTAATCTCTCCGTCAAACTGATCCAGCAGGTGTTTGAAATAGCGCACACCAGCGTCTATATTGTGGGCCGGCTTAAAGCTGTCTTCAACGCCCAGAGATCTTGCGGTTCGAGGCATTAGCTGCATGAGTCCCCTGGCCCCGACTCTCGATACTGCTTTGGGATTAAAACTCGACTCGGCCATGATGATGGCTTTTATAATTGCCGGTTCTACTTTATACCGGTAAGCTGCCTCAAGGATTAGCAGCTGATATCTATTTTCGGCGTTTTTCTGTTTAGAAGTCATCTCAACTTCCATAAGGGTCTTGATCGAAGGAACTGCCGGGGTAGCAAGAGGTAAAAGAGGGACCGTCTTGGCGAGAGATTTCTTTCCTTTATTCTGTGGATACATGGATTTCTTCTGTAACCGAACTTCCGGTACAGTAACGAAAGCATCCTGCCTCCATCCATTTAGACCTATTGTACAGGATAAAAGGATCAGCAATATAACGGGTTTGGTGGTCATATGTAATATAAACAAATTTTTTCTTTTATTCCAACGACTTCTCATTTACTTCCCCCCAATAAAAATGAAGAAATAATAATGATATAAATATCCTATAGATTTTAGGCAACCTTTTGAAGCAGGTAGGTGGCCGGGCGTTGTTCGCTCAACGTAACGCATTGCGGGCACAGACATAACTTAAAATCTAATCCATTCCATTCAAAAATGCATATATGACGTGCTTCATGCTCGTTGCATACAAAACATTTCAAACAGATATCTGCGGATAAATGATTCTTTTCTTTATTCAACATGACAACTCCTATTTAAATGATTTCAGTGATTCTTGCGTCATCCTCGCGGCGACGTTGTTTGCTTTTGGCTATGATAAGAGCAACTCGTATGCCATGAATGAAATAAAGTTGAAATATACAATAAATATAATATGTTGTATTGAGGCATGATCCCAGCTCCCAAAGGAAAACGCTCCGGTGGTCAAGGCTTATCTATATAAACTGTTCAAAATCCAACACCTTTAACGACCATTTTCCTTTGAAATTCGGCTGAAGCGCGGCTGCTTTGGACAATCTGAAGGCGGCTCGGATTGGGGGAGGACGAAGAATAAAATTGGGATAGACTCCGTTGATTGTTCTGAAATTGTTAAACATTTAAATCGCAAGACAATTATGGACAAGGCGTTCGCAGAAAGAATCCTCGATTCGTAATGGGTACGAAGTTTCGGAAGGATATTGAATTAACCGGGAAGATGGGAACGTTCAAAATCCGACATAGCAGGCGATACCTGTAAATATCAACTTGTGGTCGGAGGCGCTGTCTTTTTTAATTTGTATTTTTTTATTTTACTATAGAGCGTGCCCCGGGCGATTTCCAGCTCCATGGCGGCTTGTTTCAAATTCCAATGATTTTCATTCAACACCTTTTGAATCAAAGTGGCTTCTGCCAAAGGAAGGGACGGCGACGTGAGCGTTAAGCGGAATTTTTTGTTCTGAAATGATTGTTTAATGTTATCTGGTAGATTGGTGGATTGAATTTTGCTCGTTTTGCAGAATATTAGCGCATGTTTAATGACATTTCCCAACTCCCGCACATTGCCCGGCCAGTGGTATTGATTCAATATTTTTATTGCCGATTTTGATATTCCTTTAATATTTTTAACATTTTCCTGAGAGTACTTATCCATGAAATAGGCCGCAAGAAGAGGGATGTCCAAATTCCGTTCTCTCAACGGGGGTACATCTATGGATACAACATTGATTCGGTAGAAAAGATCTTCTCGAAAGCGTTTATCTTGAATGGCACCTGAAAGATCCTGGTTTGTTGCGCAAAGGATACGGATATTGACCTGTATTGTCCGGGTACCGCCCACTCGTTGAAAGGTGCCCGTTTCAAGCACCCGCAAAAGCGATACCTGGGTTTGAAGGGGAATATCACCAATTTCATCTAAAAAAAGTGTGCCCTCGTTAGCTTTTTCAAACATTCCGATTTTTTGAGTATCGGCTCCCGTGAACGCGCCCTTTTCGTGGCCAAATAGTTCACTGTTAATAATTGATTCCGTTAGAGCAGCACAATTTACCTGATGAAACGGTTTGTCACGTCGATTGCTGCGATAATGAATTGCTTCGGCAATAAGTTCTTTTCCCGATCCGCTTTCTCCGGTTATGAGGACAGAGGCAGATGTTTTGGCCACTGCGTTAATCATTTCGTAAATTTTAAACATTTTACGGTCTTGCCCGATAATATTTTCAAACCGGTATTGCTTCCGTTGATCTTCGGGCTTAACGACGCTTGCTTTAATGATTCGTCTGTGTTCGACAATTTTTTCCAGCAGCATTTTGATTAAATCAAAGTCAAACGGCTTCTGGAGATAATCATATGCGCCCAATTTCATTGCACGTACGGCATCTTCAACAGATCCATATCCTGTAATGGCGATAACAAAGATATCCGGGTATTGTTCACGAATTTTCTTCAACAGCGTCAAACCATCCATTTCCGGCATTTTTATATCGGTAAGCACGACATACGTCGGT
>JAOUGB010000115.1 GCA_029857875.1 Desulfobacteraceae bacterium
TAATAGAACGGTAAGAAAAGATATGGGTATGATGATTTTGAGCATCCATACAAATCCGCGCCATCCTTTTTGAATTCCGGAATTCAAGCCATATCGGAGTTTATTTTGATCAGGATTCATAATTATATGTATCGGAAATTCTACAACCTTTCGAACTCACTAGTTTTCTAATGAAATTCTATTCATGCCGCCAGTATGGAGTAATGGAATGTTGGAATGCTGGAATATTGGGAATAAGAGCGGAAATAAATAATTAAAATTGATAAAAAATCCTTTAAAATCATCATTCCAATATTCCATTACTCCATTATTCCAATTTGGGCGAAGCCCCTAGCTTACATCTCGGCCTGCTACATTCTATTGAAGTTTCTGAAAATTAAGGCCGCGAAACTTAAATTTATAAATTTTCCGGATTGCAGGCAATGCCGTCATAAATGAGGTTTTTAAGTTTCTGCCTCAAGACAGAGTAAGAATAACAGCGTGTTGCAATGTCATAATTTTTTTCGACCATATTTTTGCAAAGCTCCGAATTTTCAAGAACATCTCTGGTCATTCGAACAGCATCTTCTGTAACAAATCCGTCAAGCTCTATGGTCAAAAATCCTTTGGGCTCAATGTCGTAAGTGTAAATTGAATATTTGTTTACCACAATGGGTTTTTTAAAGTAAACGGCTTCTAAAAAAGCATTACCAAACCCTTCAAAGGTAGATGGATACGTAACCAGATCGGCATGGGGATAGATGTCGTTCAATGTATAAATCTTCTTTTCTTCTTTGGTACGCCCTCTTTTTTCATTAATGATATCCGACACGAAAAGGGTGTTAACATTTAACAGCCTTGAATATTCCTTGACCCTTTGTTCATAGTCATAACCCTCATCCCCTGAAGCGTGTGAAATAACTAGCTTGGCTTTTTTCCCCAGTCGATGCACAAGTTCAATGGCATGCTCGATTCCCTTTCGCTTTACGACCCGGGTCGGCTGAAGGATAAAAAGTTCATCATCTTCAATGCCAAGTGCCTTTCGCACATCCAAGGCATAATCGTCAATGGGTGGCGGTGGGTTTTCAAAGTCCATAACGTTGGGAATAATAGTAGCAGAAATACCTGTTCTTAGGCTCAGTTGGTTGTCTCCGGAAGAATTAATGGTCACATGTTGTATGGACGATAGATGTGGCGGAAAGGCCATATTTAAGTACTCCCAGACCGCGTTTGTCAGAAACTGTTGTCGTTCCCAGAAAAAGTCGTGATGATGGGCGATGGTTGGGATTCCAGTTTCGGAAATTACTTCCGTGATGGCAAGCCCAAGGGGTATATTCAATGGGATGGTGAGTGAATTTTCAGGCACCAAAAGATCAATACTGAATTTTTCGATAAAGCTGTAGATTTCATCTTTTAATCGTTCTTTAATGGCATGAATTTTTTGTGTGATGCGGCGCTCGCGATTATGAACGCCAAAACAATGATTGTAGATATATTTTATATCCGGGTGTGTAAAATTAGCTTCTTCCACCAGATATGAACAATCCGGAGGTCGATCCAGTTCACCGGCAAAATAAAAACAAAAAAATCCTTCCCTTTGAAAAACATCGGCCCATTTTGTGGTTTCCAGGGATACGCCGTCTGTTCCTGCAAAACGCGTTGATATAAATCCGACATTGTGTGTTAAACCGCAGCTTGAACATACAACCATATTTTTGGCTCCTTTTGATGTGGAATAATATACTTAAGTTTTGCATTCGAACGATTGCACCTTAAACAATCTTTCCGGCCTTATGCTCTGAACCGATGTTACAAGCCATCTCAAAAATTCATCTAACGTCCAATTACGGTGTTGCGAGCCTCTTCAAAATGCTCACATACTCACATGTATGCTCCGCTTTTTCATCGGCTCGCGCCTTGTCCTTGAACGTAATCTGCATTTTTGAGATGCTTGTAGTAAAAATTAAGGGTGCGGAACTATAGTTTGAGAGATATTTCTGAAACCATCTGCATTTACAATGTGTTGTATGCAACAAATCGGCCATTTTATCAATCTATTATTTTCTGTTTTTGGGGGGGTCGTCTTATTAAATGACCGACGTTTCAATGGATTCAAGACTTGGTTGTGTGTTTTTCGTTATGCTTAAATGGTTACCGGGCTATAAATATCAATATATTGTGCTATTTTTTTCTTGACACACAATATACATCAACCTATAATCAGCTACAATTTAAAGCGTCAAGAAATGTGGCTTGCAACGATTCTTTAAATTGTAAAATAAATCATCTAATCATATTATGTGATGGAGGTTAAGATGATAAATAGCGAGAAGGTAATTGAACGAAGATTTCATGAGCGGTTTCAGGTTCAGCAAGGCGTATATGCTCTGCTTAAGAATGGTTCATCAAAACTGGGCCAGATTAAAAATATCAGTAAAGGCGGTCTTGCCTTTATGTACATTAACGATGGAGAGCAAATACATGAGCCGACTGAGGTTGACATATTTTTAAGCGGTTATGGTTTTATTTTAAAAGGTATACCGTGTAAAAAAATTTCAGATATCCATGTAGATAATTTTGTCCCTTTCAGTACTTTTGAAATGAGGCAACTGGGTGTCCAATTCAGCGATGTAAGTCTGCCCCTGTCGGCTCACTTGGATACGTTTATTGAGAAATACACAACAAGGCCCGAAGTTTAAAATAATCCTCTCCTGCCATACGATTTCCCAATCATAGAGACCTTTGAAAAATGTCCCCTTTTACCCAATTCCGGTGTCAGGCTCAAATTTCAATCCTCAAAATACTCAATGTATTCCTGTGGTTAAAATTTTCGCCTTCCTTGGCCTTAGAAAAAATTGAACATTTTTCAAAGGTCTCACATAACGCATCGTTTTGATTGTTTGATTCCCAATTGTGAACCACAAAAACATATCATCTTTCTCTTGATAATAAATACCGGATAAGTTAAAGAATATATTTTAAATGCGCGTTATTCAGCAGGTCTGATTAAACATCTCTGGATTTTTACAACTCTTTGTAATTAATGATATTGTTAACAATATGCTCTCTCGAACTATATGGAATGGCGGAGTGTTGGAATAATGGAATATTGGGATAAAGAGCGGAGATAAACTATTTAATATTTAAATTGTCAAAAAATCCTTCAAACCCATCATTCCATTGCTCCATCATGCCATTATTCCAATTGGGGCGAAGCCCCTAAGTTCTGTCTTTACGTTTTTATTTCGCTGGCAGCAGAAAAATTGAGGCACTTTTAGGTTTTACTAAAGCAGTGATTTATACCGCTTTTCCCTTAAGCTCATCATTTTGCTCAATAAACAGTACAAGGGGGCACCATGGCCGTATCAACCTATTGGGCTGACAATTATGTTGAAAAAAGATGCTCTGCACAAGAAGCGATCGGACGGATTAAACCGGGTCAAAGGGTCTTTATCGGTTCATCCTGTGGAGAACCCCAATATCTGGTCAAAAAACTCGCTGATGCAGCGGATACATTTACAGATATTGAGATTGTGCGTCTACTGAGTCTGGAAAGTACACCTTTAACATTGATTGCTGATAAGACCAAAGATCAAAGTTTCAATATCCGGTCATTTTATCTGGGATCGGCAAAAACAAAAAGCCTGGCAAGAAACAAACGATTTATCACTCCAATGAACCTTTCGGCTGTGCCCCGCCTTTTTAAAACCCGTCGTCTTCCGATTCATGTGGCCCTCATTCAGGTATCCCCGCCGGATGATTTCGGATGGATGAGTCTTGGGATTTCCGTAGATATCACACTGGCGGCGGCATCCTCAGCCGACTTTGTCATTGCCCAGGTGAATTCCAGGATGCCCAGAGTGTTGGGTCGCAGCTTCGTCCATGTCAACGACGTGAATGCAGTTGTCGAATATGAAGAAGAACTTTTGACCATTGACGAACTTCCGGAACTCGATGCCGCCAATCATATCGGCCGGCTGATTGCCCGGCTTGTTGACGATGGTTCAACCATCCAGATTAGCCCCGGTACAACACCGCAGGCCACCTTGCTTGCGCTTTCCGAGAAAAATGACTTGGGTGTCCACACCCAGTACGTGACTACGGATATCATGCGTCTTGTTTCAATGGGAGTGATAACGAACCGGAAAAAAGGATTCAACGAAGGAAAACTGGTGGCGAGCTGTGCCATCGGGTCAAAAAATCTTTATGAATTTCTTGATGATAATCCGGCTATTGAGTTTTATCCGTCAGATTACGTCAATGATCCGGGCATTATTTCACGAAATAACAAAATGGTTTCCATGAATGTGCCCATGGCCATGGATCTCACCGGTCAGGTTGCAGCGGATGCGCTTTCCTACAACCATTTTTCCGGTATAACCGGTATGCTCGACTTTATTCGAGGCGCATCCGGGTCAGAAGGCGGCAAATCAATTCTTATGCTCACATCAACATCAGTGGATGGTAAAAAGAGCCGGATTGTCCCGATGCTCAATGATACCGCTATTGTCGTTCCGAGGGGTGATGTTCAATATGTGGTCACTGAATACGGGGCTGTAAATCTTTTCGGCAAGAGTCTTCAGGAGCGGGCCATGGCTATGATCAGTATTGCCCACCCTGATTTTCGGGAGGAACTTTTTTTTGAAGCCAGAAAAATGGGTTTGCTGGGTGCAGAGCGGACCCTGTCGGAATCGGTGCAGGGCATTTATCCGATAAAGTTGGAGGAGACAAGGGAAATAGATGGTGAGCTGATCACCATAAGGCCGGCCAAACCAGTGGATGAGAGAAGGATACAAGAGCACTTTTATACGCAGGATAAAGATGACATATATTCCAGGTTTTTTCAGGCAAGGACCCGTTTTGTTCGTGGCGATGTGGAGAGTATGTTCCAGATAGACTATGTTAAAAATTTGACGCTTTTAGCTGTGGTTGGGGAATTCGGATTTGGAAAAGTCGTGGCTGTGGGGGAATATCTACTCGACCCTGCCAAGAACATAGCAGAAATCGCTTTTTCAGTGAGCAAAGAATGGCAGGGGAAAGGATTGGGCAAGATAGTCATGAAAAAGTTATCAGAGGCTGCCAGAGAAAACGGAATCTCCGGCCTGATGGCATACACATTGCCCAGAAATCAGGGAATGATAAAGCTGTTCAAAAGCCTGCCCTATAAAACCAAAACCATTTATGATGGCGAAGTGGTTGAATTGACCTGTATGTTTGACGAGTTGAAATGATTACAGGCAATGAGCAACGACGTCTCGGAAATTCTACAATTGGTTGAAATTAAAGATCTTTTAATAGTTCCTGGTTTATGCCATCAAAATGGAAGAATGGAATGTTGGAATATTGGGAGTAAGGGCGGAAATAAACCAGTTTAATTGTAAAAAACTCCTTCAAACCCATCAATCCATTACTCCATCATTCCATCATTCCGATAGTGAGCGAAGCGAACTAACTTGTATTTAATTTCATCTATAATTACCTTAATTTTGACTCATCTATTGACAAATAATTCATCCCAATATAAAAGGTCATATTTGGCATGTTTTAAAGATGATCTTCGTTTACAGATTGTAATGTAATCCCTTTTTATTATTAGAAAACCATTAAATTGAAATGATTGAGAAATTCTGGGTATATTTTTGGGATTTCCGGCTATAAATCTACCGATGTAGATTGCTTTATAATTAATTCATATCATGAAAGGGGGGCTGATTCTTTTTTTTAAAGGCCAGGGGCTTAGATTTTTCTGCCCCTGTAAAACTGATCGAATGGGTTACAATGTAATACACCTCAAACACTAAACTTATTGTCACGTAAAGGAGGTAACATTGGGTTTGGAAATATACAAAGAATCTTATACCGGCAACATAAAAGAAATCACTTTGGGTAAAGGCGATAACGCCGTTACCGTCGGTGGTCAGGCATGCTATCCTTTTTATAATTTTGAAGGAGATATGCCGCACAAGCCGGTTATTGCAATGGAAGTTTGGGACATGGAGCCGGATGAGTGGCCGGCAGCTGCGTTAAGCCATTTTAAGGATGTTCTTTCAGATCCGGCTGCATGGGCCAAAAAATGTGTTGATGAATTCGGGGCCAAGATAATCGTGTTACAACTCAAGAGTACCGACCCGAACGGTCTGAACGCCAGCCCTGAAGATGCGGCCGCCACGGTTAAAAAGGTCCTTGACGCCGTCGACGTGCCACTGATTGTCTGGGGGACCAGCAACATTGAGAAAGATGAAGTGGTCTTAAAGAAGATTTCAGAAGAGACCCATGGCGCCAATTTGGTCATTGGGCCTGTTGAGGATAAGAACCATAAGGGAATCGGGGCCAGTGCCATGGGGTATGGGCACACCCTAATTTCATCCTCACCCATCGATATTAACCTCGCCAAACAAGTCAATATCCTTCTTGAAAATCTGGGGATGCCGTCGGATCGGTTAATCGTCGATCCCACCACCGGTGGTTTGGGTTACGGTCTTGAATACACGTATTCCGTCATGGAAAGGCTCTGTATGGCGGCCCTGACTCAGGGTGACGACAAGCTTCAGTTGCCGATGATCAATAATCTGGCCAACGAGATCTGGAAGTGTAAAGAAGCCAAGCAGACGGTCGATGAAGCGCCGACATTGGGTGATCCGGAAAGACGCGGAATTCTAATGGAAGCCGTGACTGCCGTCATATATCTGCTGTCAGGCGCCAATGTTCTGATCATGCGTCATCCGGAAGCCATACGGCTCACCCAGGCGTTTATCGATTTTGGACTGGACGGCGGAAGTGCTTTAGATGTTGCTCCCATAAGCAAGCAACTTGAGGACGTGGATATCGATTATGCCTCCCTTGCACCGGAGCCGGATCTGACCATAGAAGGCGAAGCGCCAAAGAAAGCGGCACCTGCAAAGAAGGCGGCACCTGCCAAAAAGGCGGCACCTGCGAAGAAGGCGGCACCTGCGAAAGAACCTGCCAAAAAAGCAGCGCCGCCAAAGAAAGAAGAAAAAGTAGTAGATAAAGCCGAACAAGAGGCCAAAGCCAAAGCCGAAGCAGAAGCCAAGGCCAAGGCCGAAAAAGAGGCCAAAGCA
>JAOUGB010000116.1 GCA_029857875.1 Desulfobacteraceae bacterium
CTGTTGAACTAAGTTTTCGTTGAGATCAATGCCGACATATTCCTTTAGCATGTCATCGGTGACGGCATTGACAATGTAATCATAAATACCCGGATCCTTTGTGGTAACCCCCATTATCAGGTCATATCCGTCTCCGCTGCCGCAGCCGATATCCAGAATACGTATACGTTCCAATCGCTTTTTTTTCCGCTCCACCATATCGTTGAGGAAGGGGCGCAAAAAGATGGCGGTCACCTGATCTTCCCAAAATCTCCTGACATTGTCATATTTCCCAAGCAGGCCGGTGGACTTGTCATACTTTCCGGTTTGAAATGCCTGGGTATATGCTTTTTTCTCTGACATCTTTCTCTCCTTAAAGACAACTGTTCAAGCAGCCTTGGTTTTCAGAACATCAATGGCTTCGAAGGCATCCTTGCAATGGACATCGGCACCGATCTGATCGACAAAGGCTTGGGATGTGGGGGCGCCCCCTATGAGTACTTTGACGTTATCGCGGAGCCCTTCTTCTTTGAGTTTGTCGATCACTTCCTGCATTACCCGCATGGTTGTGGTCAACAGCGCCGAAAGCCCCAGGTAAGGCGCCTGATTTTCTTTGACAGCCTGTACGATTACACTGGTTGGCACATCGGCTCCAAGGTCAATAACCTCATAGCCTGCACCTTTGATCATGATCGATACGATGTTCTTACCGATATCATGAAGATCTCCGGCAACGGTGGCAATCACGAATTTGCCCTTGCTTTCCACGCCCGCTTTCAAAAGGTGAGGACTCATAATGTCCATGGCAATACCCACACATTCGGCTGAAGCGAGCATGTCCGGGATGAGGTATTCTTCACGTTCAAATTTCTCACCCACAATCTCCATAGCCCGGGTCAACCCATCGATAACCATGGCCTTGGGGTCCACACCGGTTTCAAGGGCCTTGTTTACCAGTTCGGTGACCGCAGGCTGCCCTTCCAAACCTTCATCAAAGCCTTCGTCTTCAGCCTCGACACGGCCCTGTACAATGTTAAAAGCAATTTTTTCAATGAGTTCCTGATTATCCATGATATATGATCTCCTCTTTATCGTGGTTGCGAAATAATCGTTTTTATCCGGTCTGTTTGAGGTTGGGTAAAATCCCCGGAACCTCTTTGAAGATTTTTTCAACGATAGCGGATTCCAAATGCGCGGCTGGTTGTTGTTCTAGTTGATCCATATACTCAAGTGCGTTTTCCAAGACTTTGTCTTCCAGTCCCTTGGCTTCGAACCGATAGGGGCTTGAAACCTCTCCGGCGTGCATGGCTTTGCGGACATGGCGCGCATAGAGGCGATAGGGCGATGCCATGACTTTTTTCACCGTTTTGAGCATATCTTCTATGGCCGTAGGATTGACGTTTGGTTCCCGCAGGCAATGTTTGATCTTGCCGATCTGCTCGTTGTCCAACACCGCCTGGACCGGGCAGAAGCTGTTGGTTCGATCCAGCAAGCCGAAGGCATAGTGAACGTACTGCGCACCGCTCATGGCCATGTAAAGATGGGTAAACAGCTTTTCAAAAATGGCCTGCATGCCCGGAACTTTGGCGTCCCCCACACCGGCGGTGGAATAACAGGGGATATTATAAAAACGGGCCAATTGTGCACAGTCGATGTTGTACTGGTTGAATTCAGGGCATCCATACAGGTCGTGCAGATCATCCAAGCGGGCCCGCACGGGCACGCTTCCATAGAGCACCGGAAAGCCCGGTTTTATTAACTGAGTAAGGGTGATACCGGTTAAAATTTCAGCATTGATCTGAGCCACCATCCCGGCTTCTTGTATCGGAGCGGACGATCCTCCCTGGGGCGAAGATGATATCACCAAAGGCAGGCCGGCCTCGACAATGGCAAAAACCTTCTCGGCAGTATCATCCACAACCTGTAAAGGGCTCTTGAATATACAGGTGATAAACGAAACCACAGGATTCTCTCGGAGCGCTTCCGGGCTGCCGGTGATGATTTCACCCATACGCACAACATCTTTCAAACCGTCTATTGTGGTTAACCCTGCCTGGACGTGCTTGGTAATGTTGTTCAAACTGGCAAAGAACTTGTTGACATCATGATTGTCAGGTGTGATTTCAGGGTCCTGTATGTTTAACGGCCGGATGAAAAAGTCCAGATGGTCGAGTCGTTCGCAGAGCCTTGCTGCCCGGCTGAGCAAAGATGTATTACCCCGCAGCTCTTTAAACCGGGGGACCTTGCATTTGATGCCGTTGTCTTCAATGCTCATAAATTCCTGCATCTGTGTTTCTATCCATATATTGGCTTCAGAACCTGTACCGAAATACACGCGCGGCACTTTGGCATCTAACAGCAACCGGTTTTCCGGAATCCTGGCCCCCAAAACAAAGCGCGAAGGGGCCTGGGCCACTGCTTCCTTGATGAGTCCGTCGGGAAAGCTTACTCGCCAGCAAATGCTGTGTTTGTCTTTTTCTTCCCAAACCTTGGCCCCATGAGTTTTGAAAAGTTCAGCGGCTTTTTCATTGTAACACCATATGCCGGGATCATTTAAAATGCTCATAGATGCTTGATCCAGCCATTTGACCTGTTCAGGGTCAAGCCGCTCGTAAGGTTTGACCATAACTCCTTCTCGAAAACGATCTATCACGTTTCTCTCCTTTTCCTTTTATCTTTTCCGAAATGCCCGGGTGTAGCGACGGCAGTGACGATCTTTTCCCACCAGAACTTCGGCGGTTCTTACAGCTGCCATCATCTGTTGATCCAACGGATCCATGATAGCTGCATCCAGACCAGCAGAGACGGCCATGTGCAAGAAGGCCGCATTCAGCCCCGCTCTCTCCGGAAGTCCATAGGATATATTGGAAAGTCCCATAACGGTTTTGGATGTAGAAAATTCTTTTTTAATTTCAGTCAGCGTGTCTAACGTAACCCGCCCTTGCTGTATATCCGTACTGACAGGGAGCACCAAAGGATCAAGAAATACCTTATCCAGAGAAAGCCCGAACCGATGGCAGGCTTCAGCGATCTTCTCACAAGCGGTCAGCCGGTCTTGGATGGTTTTAGGAATTCCATGCTCATCCATGGCCAGGGCGATTAAGGCTGCATTATGACGAACCGCAAGCGGTACAATTTCCTTTAGATTGTCATCCTCGGCTTTTGTGGAATTGATCAGACTGGTCCTGCCATTCCGAACTTCGAGAGCAGCTTCCAAGAGTATGGGGTCTGCGCTGTCAATGCAAAGAGGCGTATCGATCTTATTTTGGATGATTTCGATGGCCCATTGCATGGCTAAAATCTCATCATCCCGTGATCCCTCGCCGGTCCCCACGTTGACATCGATGTAGGCCGACCCGGCAGCGGCTTGCTTTTGGGCCAGTTCGTTCAATTTTTTATCATCCCGCTTTTGGATAATAGCTTTAACAGCCGGAATGCTGGCATTGATTTTTTCACCGATGACAATCATGGCTATCCTTTCTTTATTTTTTGCTTCCGCTACTCCATAATAAACGACCGAACCCCAGGAATTTCCTGTTTGATACGTTCTCTAACATCTCCGGGAATAACCGATTGGGTCGGTCTTGCCAAAATTTCTTGAGCCTTTCCAGCGGCTCGTTGCCGGCTGTCCTTAGCCCCTTGTTTTTGCCAGCGATCGCGGTTTTCCCTGTCGCTGTGCTGTGGTTTGTAAAGTTCCGATCGCATATGGCGCCGCGTATGACGGGCGGAAATAAAATGCCCACCGGGACCCGCCTTTTTTATCAAATCAAATGCCAGCGTCTCATCATTAACCTTGATTCCGTCTACTGCCCGCATGACCATGCCGATAATTTCATTATCAACAACCATCTTGTCATACGAAGCAGTCATACAGAATTCTAAAAACCCTGCAGCGTCATGGATAAAGTTACCGCCTGCAAGTGCAACCATCAGGTTGGTAATGGCCGATTCATAACCAGCTTGGGCATCGTTAACCTTTGAATCGGACATACCGGCGGTCACATAGATCGGCAGGTCGTAAAATCGGGCCATTTGGGCTGAAGCGGCGTTCATTAATCCCATTTCCACCGCTCCCGAAAGATATTTCATGTCCCGCAGATCGGTGATGGAAGAGATACAGCCATAAAGGGTCGGCGTTCCGGGGCTGGTCATTTGAGCCAGCATAACGCCGGCCAGAGAGTCCACATTTTGAACCACCAGATTCCCCGCCAAGGTCATGGGAGCGGTGGCGCCGCACAGAGGTTCGGAGGGCACCACTACCGGAATGCGGTTGCGGGCCGCTTCCATGGTGAGTTGGGCATAGGTTTCATCCAGCGTCAAGGGGCTGATAACGCATGTCACCATGGAAATAAACGGCCGATCCCTGAGTTGGCCGGGGGAGCCGGCAATGAATTCCGCCATTTTGATGACGTTTCGAACGCCTTCCATGGTGTAAACCCCACCCATGACGTGCTTGCGGGTGCGATTCAATGCCGCACCGAACCGATTGACATCCACATCTTTCTCGGAGAGATCACTGGGATATACGTTGAGCATGTAAAAGTGGATGTTGTCTAATGCATCCACCAAACGAGCCATATTAACGATATCTTCGAGTTTTGACCGCCGCGAACTGGTGCTGCCCGGATCCTGGACGTTTAAAGCAGTACCGCCTGTACCGAAGTAAACTTTATTTCCGCCGATTTCACAGTCCAGATCTTTGTTTTCATCACGGCCGCAAAGGAGAATCGTTGAAGGCGCTTTCTGGATCCACTCCGTCACCATGTCCGGTGGAATCTTAACTACCCGGCTGTCTTTATCAACCCTTGCACCATTCTTTTCAAAAAGCCTTAGTGCTTCCGGAAATTTTACTTTCACGCCTATTTCGGCAAATACCTTGAGACTGGTTTCATGTATTTTAATAATGTCCTTTTCGGAAATGACTTTATATTGTCCTCCCGGCAAACCTTTTCTTGTTTTCATTTTTTTCTCACTTTTTTTATCTAAGAGAAATATTGGGAACAAATCTTATAATTCTACGTCCTTCGTGCAGAACAGTTATGCCGGTTGCATTCCAAGCATGGATTATAAGATTGTTCCCTCGGATTAGAATCTGGTGGTGTTATTCCGAAAACGCCGGAAATAGATTTACGGGGTTGCATGAAGCAGGAATCTGTGAGTTCAATGTCCAATTCATTTGAATCAAACATGCTAAACAGTTTTTTCTGGTCGGTGATCGGCCAGTCACAATACCCCGGACTGAAGCATAGGGTCACCTGTTTGCCCTGACTTTTATATTCACTTATCATACGCTGATGAAATGTTGCCACCATATTATCGGCAGCCACAGACGCCATGGCGTCCAGGATGTAGGCTTCTGCCAGATGCTTTTCGTCCATGAGCCGCTTGATTTCACCTTCGACATCACCACCTAGTGTTGCGATATAACAAACGATTTCCTTGCAATTTTTTAACGTTTTTGAAAGTTTTGAACTTTTAAATTCCGGCCCTTCTTCAAGATGAACGGTCCCCTTTTCCACCGAATTGATCTCTGTGTTCTGGTGATGCAAAGAAGGGTTGACAAGTTTTTCAAATACGGGTTCCAATTTTTCTATTTTCAAGCGGGTTGAACGGGAAATGTTTCCGAATTCGTCACCCCCCAAGAGCTTGGCTAACTTATCTTTTTCTATGATCGATGTGATTTCCATCTAAAATCGCCTCGCATTAACAAAGATTATTTCTTCAAAAAAATAAGACCTTTAAAAAATATACCCTTTTGGTCAAATTTTGCGTCAGACCTCAGATTGTAACCCTCGAAATACTCAATGTATGTGGATGCCTGTCCCGATTGATTTTCAATCGAGGCGGTCAAAATCTTCGGTTTCTCCCACTCAACGTCAGGGATCTTCGACTTGAATTTGAACAAATTCAAACATTTTTAAAGGTCTCAATATCTCTTTTAGAATTACTTTAGTTTAAATTATTACAGCTGAAAATATTATACAAATAAAAATCTTTTGTAAAGTCTTTTTTTTATAAATATCCAGGGTGGACTGTTTTTAGAAGGCTTTAGCGGTCGAGAAAAAGATAAAATCTGAAGGGCTACTTAACCTCCAGATTCTGGACGTCTAGCATGTCGGTAAGGATGTTTAGGGAACGAACGATCTGTTCTTTTTTGCCGGTTTCAGTTTTTTTCAAACCATCAATGATCTTTTGCTGGATGGGGGGCGGGGCATTTTGGGCCAATTCCTTTCCGGCTTTGGTGAGTTGGATGTTAATCACACGGCGATCGGGTGAGTTTCGCATCCGTTCCGCAAGGCCTTTTTTTTCCAAGCGGTCGACAACTCCGGTGACGGTACTCGATTTGACCATCATATGATCGGCAATTTTGGATGGAGGCAAAGGGCCATAATCATAAAGTGTTAAGATGCAGTTGAGTTGTGCTGCGCTGATTTGATATTTTCTGTTTAATTCTTTTGTATAGAGCTCGCTCGCCTGAATAAGTCTTCGGATCGAAAAGATAATCTGCTTTGTATGATCAGACGGAAATTTTTTGTCCATGGTGTTTAATCGCTGCTACTGTCAGTTGACATTTTATTTTGTTCCTGTTAAAAACTTTTTAGCTCAAACAATTTATTACTGCAGACCAATCAATAAATCAATATAATTTTTTCTTTAGATTTATTTCTAATATTTATATCCTGGCGGCCTTTCAAGTAAACCAACAAAGAAATCATGATCAAACTAACACATGTTTCCAAATCATTTGACAGCGGGCAAACCTATGCGGTCAACGACCTTTCTTTAA
Source organism: Desulfobacteraceae bacterium (assembly GCA_029857875.1). GTDB lineage: Bacteria > Desulfobacterota > Desulfobacteria > Desulfobacterales > UBA11574 > UBA11574. The sequence continues at coordinate 6,767 of JAOUGB010000116.1, forward strand.
GTGTTGACAGGGGTGAAACTCTGGTCCTTTTAGGCTCATCAGGTTGCGGTAAAACCACAACCCTTAAGATGATCAATCGCTTGATCGAACCTACCGAAGGAATCATCGAAGTTGGCGGGAAAGACGTCATGGTCCGTAATCCTGTGGAGCTGCGCCGTCAAATTGGATATGTATTCCAGGGGATCGGTCTCTTTCCCCATATGACCGTTGAACAAAACGTTGAAATTGTTCCGCGACTTCTCGGATGGTCTAGCAGTGTCAGGCGAGAACGAATGCAGGAACT
>JAOUGB010000117.1 GCA_029857875.1 Desulfobacteraceae bacterium
TTATGATAACCATGTATTCCTGGCTCCTCCCCTTTTCCGCCCATGCCGCTTCCAGGGGAATTTCAGTGATCAGCGACTTGAGCCATCAAAGCGGCAAACTTGCCGCCTACAAGGCACTGATCATCGGAATTAATGATTATAAAGATCCAGAAATTCCGGATCTTGAAACCGCCGTTAATGATGCCAATGCGATGGCAAATCTTCTTAGTGAACGTTATGGTTTTGAAGTTAAACGCCTTTTAGATCGCGAAGCCACCAGAGAAGCCATTTATCGAGCCCTGCGAAGTTTGGCATCATCAACGGAAGGGGATGACAGCGTTCTCATATATTATGCGGGGCATGGTGACCTTGATCGTCTAACCAATGATGGATGGTGGATACCGGTGGACGCTAAAGGTGGGGATCCTGTAACGTATCTGAACAATTTTCTGGTTCAAACATACATGCGCAGCATGAAGGCACGTCATGTGCTTCTTATCTCTGATTCTTGCTATTCCGGCACCCTGTTTGGTCAAACACGCGCCATGCCTCAGGTAATTAATCTTGGGTAAACCCCCGGCTTTGCCGGGGGTTTACCCAAGATTAATTAAAAAAGGAGTTTCAAGCTCTCCAGAAGGAGCAGAGCCGTTGGCGCGAAAAGATGATCGAGTCCACGGTGATGATATCCCATAAGTTTAACGGCAAAGAGAGCCGCGCTCTAAAGGAAATGTCGGAAAATATCGTAAAGAAAAAGTTCTCTGACGCAAAAATTTTACGGGTGAACGTCATCAGCTCCGATTGGAAAGAAGAGCGGGCTTTAGAATACACTGACACTACCAGGACTGCCATTCGTTACCGGATCACTCGAAGTGTCACAGGCCAGGTAGCGGCAAAACGAGGTGGCGATTGTTTCCTTTATACGACATATATGGGTAAAAATCGTCGCAGTGACGGTTCATGGGGCCAGTATTACGGACATATCATGTTTACTGATCGGATGCTTGAAAAGAATGTAAATAAGTAGAGAATCTCAGATCCTTCGTGATTGAGAATGCAGTTGGAGATTTCGAGAACGTTCTCGAAATTTACTTGATAATCGCAACTTGTGGATTAAAAGAACATAAACGTTTCCACTGTAATTAATACACTCAAACAGCACATTCTTTAATCGATGATCATTCATTCCAATAATAGATCAGGTATTCAATAAAGACTTTTCGAACCCTTAAGATATTTAAAAATAGGAGCAAGATTATGGCAACAATTACATTAAAAGGCACACCCATTGAAACCATTGGCGATTTACCAAGAGTTGGTGAAAAGGCCCCTAACTTTACGCTGACCAAAAGGGACCTTTCCGAGACAAACCTCGACGATTTTGCGGGAAAACGCATCGTTTTAAATATTTTCCCGAGTATTGACACCCAGGTATGCGCAACTTCGGTTCGCAGATTTAACGTGGAAGCCAGCAAGCTTGAAAACAGCGTTGTCCTTTGCGTTTCAGCGGATCTGCCGTTTGCCCACGAAAGGTTTTGCGGGGCCGAAGGTATTGATGATGTGCTGTCGTTGTCGAGTTTTCGTTCCGAGGCTTTTGGAAAGGATTATGGGGTGAAAATAACGAGCGGTCCCCTGACCGGTTTGATGTCCAGGGCCATTGTTATTATTGATGAATCCGGAAAGGTCATTTACACGGAACAGGTCCCGGAAATTGTGCAGGAGCCGAATTACGAGGCCGCACTGGCAGCACTGTCTTGACTAACTCTTGCATGAAAATTGATCAGAACCTTTAAAATACCTGAATTCATCGATTTCGTCAATAACGTTACACGAGGAATCACACCCCGTGAACACGTATTTCATTTTTGGCCGAATGCGGTGATGTTTGAAAACCACATCTTTCCGGAAGTGGAATCTTGACATCCTCTATAAAGAAGGCGTAGACTAAAAATCTCTCCGATGATAGATGACGCTTGCAAAATTCAGGTAATATGAAGTGCGCTTTTTGTTTCAGATCTTTATTTTGTTTGCCCCGCGGGAAGGCCGGTGATATGCCATCTTCCTGCTTTGCGCGGGACCTTCGACTTGCGTTGCCTGCCTGCCGCAGATAACAGGGTGGGCGGGTCAAGGTTTCGAAGCCGCTCATTCCGCTTTTTCAACATAGGCTTTACACAAGACCTCTATGATCCGGGGCATCTTTGACTTTCAATCCATCGAGATGTCTTTTCAAAAAGACGGGGAGGAAACCATGCGCTTTCCAAATCTTTTTTCACCCGGCAATATCGGCGAGTGCCATCTTAAAAACCGAATCATAATGCCGCTTTTTCCCACAAAATACGCGACAGACAGCCGGGTAAATCCCAAGATGCTGGAGTTTTACCGGGCAAGGGCCAAAGGCGGCGTCGCTCTGATTGTGCTGGACTGTCCCTGCCTGGATTATCCCCGGGCATACAAGGGTCCCCAGGAGCTTCGTTTTGACACGCCGGCGTATGCCGCCAGCCTGACACAGCTTTTGGACGCTATTCATGCCGAAGGCGCCAGAGCCTTCATGCAACTGAATTATCCCTGGGAGCGGAAGGTTGACCGGCCGGTGGATGGGGCCCAAAAAAAAGGAGACGCCTGGGTGGTTTCTCTGGCAAATGCCATGTCAACGAAAGAGGCCGAAGAAATCCTCGCCATCATGGCGAACGGTGCTGCAAAGGCCAGAACCATCGGATACGACGGCGTCGAAATCCAGGCCAGCTACGGGGATCTGATTGCACAACTGATTTCTCCCCTTCTGAACAAACGCCGTGATGAACTGGGTGGTGCTGTGGAGAACCGGGCACGCTTTCTGACCCGGCTGATAGAGAAAACAAAGGCAGCCGCCGGTCGTGACTTTCCGGTCATGGTCAAACTGGTGTGCAATGAATTTGTCCCCGGCGGCCTCGATGTTGATCAAGCCAAAATCGTCGCCATCCGGGTTGAAGATGCCGGTGCGGATGCCATCATTGCCAATGCCGGCAACAAGACCACTAAATATATCACCATTCCCCCCAATGAGAGTCCGCCGGGACCGCTGATTGATCTGGCGGCGGAGATAAAATCCGCCGTCAACATTCCGGTGATTGCCATCGGCAAGATCAACGGTCCGGAATTGGCCGAGGACACCATTTCCCGAGGAAAAGCCGATTTTGTCGGAATGGCCAGAGCTCTGGTTGCGGATCCCGAGCTTCCCCAAAAAGCGACGTCCGGTCAGATTGCGGATATCCGGCACTGCAATTACTGCCTTCAGGACTGCGCTGAAAAAGGTGTTCCCGGCATCGGAAGATGTTGCGGCGTGAATCCATTTGCCGGCAATGAGTATGCCTGGAAGGTCTTTCCGGCTCAAGAAAGAAAGAAGGTGCTGGTTGTCGGCGGGGGACCTAGCGGGATTCAGGCGGCCATCATCGCCAGCCGGAGAGGACATGATGTGGAGCTGTGGGAACAGGGCCAGCTCGGCGGCCAGGCCAGACTGTCGTCCATTGCGCCCTTCAAGGAAGACACCGCCGATATCCTACGTTATCTGAAACACGTGCTGGACAACAGCCGTATTCGGGTTCGCACCGGACACCCTGCGAGGGCATCCGATATTCTTGAAAAGGCACCGGACGTGGTGATTGTGGCCACCGGCTCGCGGCCGAGGGTGCTTTCGATTCCAGGTGCCGACTCCGAAAGGGTCACAGACGTTCGAAGCGTCTATGAAAACCGTTCGGTAGGCGGCCAGAAAATCGTCATTATCGGCGGCGGCGATATCGGCTGTGAAACCGCCGACTGGCTGGCCGGTCCTGAAAGACAGGTTGCCGTGGTAGAGATACTGCCCGATGTGCTGCACCGGATGAAAAAAATTCCAAAGCAGCGTCTTTTGGCACGACTCTCCAAAAAGGGCGTTGCCATTTTTACGGAGACTCGAATTACCGCCATTGAGAACAATCGCGTGTTGCTCCAAAAAACAGATGGCAGCGCTTTCGAACTGGAAGCCGACAGGGTTATTTTTGCCATTGACGCCGTGCCGGAAGACCGCCTGGTTGAAGATCTGAAAGGCAGAGTAAAACAGGTGATGGCTGTGGGTGACGCCGAATTACCGGGAAACCTGGGGGCGGCCCTCAGAAGCGGTACCGCCGCAGCACTGAATATATAGCCGTGTTATCCTACGGAGAAGACTTCCGGGACCCACTAAATTACAACTCAAGTTTCGCACCTATATTTTTATGTAACCTCATAATATGGTAGTGTTTTCACCCGATGTTAGCAGTGAAAAATCTTCGCCATTATTAAACAGGCTTTAAGTTTCATAAAAAAATCTGGAGTTGAAATGACTGTAAACTACTGGCTGATGAAATCAGAACCGAGTAAATTTTCGATTACGGACTTGAAAAACAGTCCCAATCAGATCGAGCACTGGGACGGTGTTCGAAACTATCAGGCTCGCAACTTTATTCGGGATAAGATGCGCATCGGGGATCGCGTTCTGTTTTATCACAGTGTCGTCAATCCTTCGGTGGTGGGAACCGCAAGAGTTGTCAAAACCGGATATCCGGACTTCACGGCATGGGATCCGAAAAGTAAACACTTTGATCCAAAAAGCACACCTGAAAATCCCATCTGGCATATGGTGGACATCTGTTTCGAGAGTCAATTTGCCGAACCGATTCCTTTGGCCAAACTGAGGACGGTTCCCGGACTCGAAAACATGATGCTGTTTCGCAAGGGAATGCGTCTTTCAATCCAGCCTGTGGCCGTCAAAGAGTTCGATATAATCGTTGCAATGGGGAATCCATGAGGGACTTCCGGAAAGTCCTTGATCAAAGAGTAAAAGACCCATAGTGAAAAAAGACTTCAATTTCTATCTCAAAAAATATTTCAGACAACCCTATCGTGGAGGTAATTATCATGGATACAAATTTTCTGAAATTTTTAAAGCATCAATTAATAATAATTACAGGCATGGTTTTTATCACGATTTCTTTAATATTCGGCGCCGCCGAAGCAGGGAATAATTGGTTAGAGAAAGGAACAGATCTTCTCAAAACTTACGGGGAAAGCAGCGGGAAATCTGGTCTAACTGTTGAGGAAATCGGGGCTGGGCTTAAAGATGCGCTTCGTGTCGGTTCGGAGAATGTGGTTTCCCGGTTAGGCCGTACGGACGGCTTCAATACAGATTCAACCGTTCATATACCGTTACCAAAACAATTAGACACCGTAAAGTCTGTGTTGGATAAAGTCGGTATGTCCGGTCTGCTTAAAGACCTTGAGTTAAAACTCAACCGGGCTGCGGAAGTGGCGACTCCAAAGGCAAAAAAACTTTTCTCACAGGCGATTACTGAAATGAGTTTTGAAGATGTTAAGAAGATATATAAAGGTCCGGAAGACGCTGCCACCCAATATTTTCGAAGTAAAATGTCTCCCTCTCTTGCAAAAGAGATGCAACCCGTTGTCAATAAAAGCCTTTCCGAAGTGGGAGCTGTTCAGGCTTATGATAGTGTTATGAAAGAATATCGATCCGTTCCTTTTGTCCCGGACGTGAAAACCGACTTGACAGATCATGTTGTTGCGAAAGGGATGGACGGAATCTTCTATTACATGGCCAAGGAAGAAGCTGCTATCCGCCAGAACCCTGCCAAGCGAACGACGGATTTACTAAAGCGTGTATTTGGTGCAAAATAAATTCACATCAAAGGGGTTATCAAGATGTTGTCAAAGGAGCCCATTAATCATTTGCGGGCAGATATATGAAAGGGATAGTGCGGAGGATGCATTAAAGAATGCGGATATTGTATTAAGTGCGAAATCCCTTTTATTGAACTGCAACAGCGAGCGCATTCCCCGCAGCTTGCTGCGGGGTTAGCGAGCGAATATAAAATTAACAGAAGTCCTTACAGTCGAAGATCACCTGCAGCTTGCTGCAGGGAGCTTCAATCCTGACTGGGTTGAAGATGTTCGATCAGGAAAGCAGTTACCTCTTTATAAATCAGAGGAAGCAAACGTTGCATACACAGATGAACCTTTGCCTTGAAGACCTCTTGCTCTATTGTAGTCAAGGCAACTTGGCCATGGTGAGAATCAGAGATCAACTCGTGATAGGATTTACTTGACCTGACCATTGTCTTTTGTGATACTTATTATAAAAAGGCATCGTCGAAAACACGGCCATTGAATGACCTGTCTGCGGGTATGGCGAGGGTAAGTTCGCTAACTATCCGGGGAAAAAAGGAAGGAGGCCTTATGGTAAAAGCCGTTATTATGCATGAAACCGGCGGTCCTGAGGTGTTACGCTGGGAAGCGTATGATCCGGGACAGCCGAAACCGGGTGAAATTTTGCTTCGCCAGGAAGCCATCGGCCTGAATTTTATTGATGTATATCACCGAACCGGCCTCTATCCGCTAACCGCGCTGCCGGCCATACCCGGAATGGAAGGCGCCGGTGTTGTCGAAGTCGTTGGCGAAGGGGTGAGCGAATTCACAAAAGGAGACCGTGTTGCATATGCAGGGTTGCCTCCCGGCGCTTATGCCGAAGCTAGAATCATGCCGGCAGATCGTCTGGTAAAGCTTCCGGAGTCCATTTCAACCCAACAGGCGGCAGCCATGATGCTTCAGGGGATGACCGCACGATATCTCCTGCATGGCTGTTACAACGTAAAAGTGGGTGATCGCATCTTGATCCATGCAGCGGCCGGCGGCGTGGGGTTGATTGTCTGTCAGTGGGCCAAATATTTGGGTGCCACGGTGATCGGAACGGTGGGTTCGCCTGAAAAGGCTGATCTCGCGGCAAGCCATGGTTGTGATCATCCCATCCTCTACCGGGACGAGGATTTTGTCTCACGGGTAAAAGAAATTACGAGAGAAAAGGGTGTTGACGTGGTATATGATTCCGTGGGCCAATCCACCTTCATGAAATCACTCGACTGCCTGCGTCCCATGGGGATGATGGTCAGTTTTGGACAGTCTTCGGGCCCGATTCCGCCCATAGACACGGGAATTCTCGCCGCCAAGGGTTCTTTGTTCCTTACCCGGCCGAGCCTTATGGCCTATACCGCCAGGCGTGAGGA
>JAOUGB010000118.1 GCA_029857875.1 Desulfobacteraceae bacterium
TTTGCATTCCTCCACTTAATGCTTAACAGAAACTTATAATTTAAGGGGCGTCCCGCAAATCGCCCCTGGTGATTACCATTTATTGTAGGGTAAAAACTTCCCGTTCATGGTAACGACGACACGATCTCCCTTAGGATTTTCCTCTTTTTTAACATCTAAGATAAAATCGATAGCACTCATGATGCCGTCACCAAATTTTTCGTGAATAATTGTCTTAAGAGGCATTCCGTAAACCTGCATAATTTCATAAAAACGATAGATCAGAGGATCGGTGGGGACTACAGGGCCTAATCCCTTCAGGGGGCATTCGATAAGCGCTTCGGCCACATCAGGGCCAAGTCCCAGGGCAGATACAATTTTTTCCGCTTCTTCCTGAGAAGCGCTGGCCTGTCGGTAAAAAACAGCCGCAATCCAGACTTCATCACGTCCCACAACAGTTTCCAAATCTGCAAAACTCAATGATTTCTCTTTTTTAGCAGCCAATAGTCTTTTTGTGATTTCAGGCAGTTCCATTCAATACCTCCTGAGTTGATTATGATTAAAATGTAAAATAACGACAAAAAGAGTACCTCACGAAAATCGGACTTGTCAAAACCTTTGATCGCTTGCCAATACTTCAGTATCAATTTTTTAATCCATGCAAAAGCTAAATTTACCCCTGACACCCTCTTTTAATCAAGGATCAAGGGTGACCCCAATGCTTTTTAATTTTATGAACGGTTCTGGAGAATTCTTTTTTAAACTGTTCGTTCTCCGTGTTTGAAAACTCGCCGAAATTTACAATTTCCAATTCCCTCATCAGACTCAGAAGTTCAATAATTTCTCTTTCGGCAAGTTTATTGGATTGAGCAATCCTGTCGGATTTGTTTTTGATATTTTGGATCGACGAAACAGCATCTTTAAATTGATCGTCGGGATCGCTGAAGCGTTTAAGAAAAATTTCATAAATTAGCGTAAAAACAGCATCGACTCTGTTACTTTTTATCAGTGTAGGGCTGTGTAAAAAAGAGAAGTCTTCCCGGACGCAAACGGAGCCTTTGCCAAGATCCATTGTTTTTTCAAACCAGTTAATGGTGTATCTCTTATAATCATCCCGGCGCCATGTACCTTTTTCCCAAATATGGCTCCTTATGACTTTGGTCAGATCGGCAATACACGCCTGGGGGGTATCATAATTATAGGTTCCAATTAACGCTCCGGACTGGAAAATGTCTACTCCGGGGTTTTTGGCGTGCTCTGATATTTCCGCGCATAAAATTCTTAGATCTTTGCCGGGTCTGGCAATCAGAATTTTATAGGATGGCTTTCCCTTGTCGATTCGCTGAAGTTCATCCGCGGATTCAGGCGGAGTAACCGTTCGGGCAATAGATGGCGGTAAAAAAGCGGCATGAAGGTTGGGACTCAGATCAACCGCCTCCAGGGCGGCCATGAAAACAGGAAAGTCGTCTTCTTCCAGAGGATGAACAGTAATCAATTTGCCGGATTCCATATGTGGTAAAAAAACATTCAGTATTTCCTCAAGCCCTCCTTGCCAGTGGGCACTTCTGGGGTCTTTTTTTTCTTCGATCCATTGTTTGATTTTATCGGGTATCCCCCCCATCAAGCGCTCCTTTTTTCTAAATTGATATGTAAACCTGAATTGCCGTCCCCCTGATTCTCACAGACAAGGCGAGTTCGTCAAGAGCATCCCCAGGCATGCTGTTAAAGAGGTTTCAGAAAGTTAGATATATTTATGGATGTCCCGTAGATCCTTATTCACTCACCTGCGCTGTTGAAAATGGAATTGCCTTCGGAAAAAATCAACAACTGGCCCGGCTGAATCCTGTTCCAGCTCTCATTGCTCAAAGGCTTGCTAGCCACGATGTATCCTCGTTCATCTGGATTTATGAACTCTGCCAAATTGATCGTCAGGTATTGGCCACGAAGTTTGACAACTTTGTATGGCGCCTGACGCAGCAAGTAATGCAGTCCAACGTACCCTGACCTGTCGTGGTATACGAATAGGTGCCTGCCATCACTAAAGATCAGGTTCAGCGTTCCTAATTGGTTCATTTCTCGTAATTTCTCATGCAAGAGAGTGAAAGCATTCTTGTCGGTCAATTGAATACCACGATGGCTGAGCCATGATAATAAACTACAAAAGACAAGCTCAGAATCGGTTTCGCCAATTGGACTGAATTTTGTAGAGGGAAAACTCAGTTGACTGGGATCTATCGTGCCATTGTGGGCAAAAACCCAGGTTTTCTGATCAAATCTCCGATAAAAGGGATGTGTGTTGATGTAACCCACCCTACCTCTTGTCGCACGGCGGATGTGCGATACAAAAATCCGCGACCGGGCACCCAAGTGTTCCTGGAACTCTTCGGCAAGACGACTCCGCAAAGCAGGTCTTGATTCTTTTATAATTTGGGAACCATATTCATCATACCAGGCCGCTCCCCAACCATCAGGATTCTCCCTTGCCCCGGCCTTTAGACCAGAAAATGCCAAACGAAAGGAAACCTCTTTGTTGAAACAAACACCGAGCAATTCGCACATGAACATTGCCTCCCGACAATATCAATTCAATTACAGATATCTCAATATCAATTTTTTAATCCAGGTAAATGCTGTGTTTGCCCCTGACACCCTCTTTTAATCAAGGATCAAGATTTTAACCCAATCCCTTTAAAAGAAAAAGGAAGCAACTTAATATATTAAGGATGTCACCCAATTCCCTAACTTCATATATCTTTCAGCCTTTCAACAACAATGCTAAAGAGGTTTCAGAAAGTTATTTACTTGTTTATAGACATACCGGAAGACCCAAGTTCTGAATGATTTTTGTGACCGGACCACTTAGGCAGATCATCGTTTATATCGATAACCCTCATACCATAGAAGATATGGCATGTTGGCTTGAATTTCGTCGGAACTTTTGATAGACCCCCAAAATTAAAAAGTGATGGAAACGCAAGCCACATATTACGTCCTTCATCAGCAATGAGGGTGCCACACAAAGCACAACTGACTTTGCAAGGAAGAATTCTCTCGTGTTTATTGAGTTCACTGTTGTAAAAGTTTAGATGATCAATGCCTTCCGTAATTCTGACGTCATGTTTGTGAAATATAGCTGCCCATTGCATAGGGGCCCCATGCAGTTTTTGGCATGCCAAGCAATGACATATTTTTGCATCTACAGGATCAGAGCACACTTCGTATTGTACCGCATCGCAGTAACAACTTGCACGGTATTTGGCTTTAAAATTAACATCTGTAATCGACGCATAATTTGATCCAAATTCTTTTTTCATGATAATCAATCCGGTTCTTCTCCAATTTAGTTGGAGAAGAGGGTCCAAGGATTCCCTCCGGGCCGTAGGCCCTATGGGCCGGAGGCAGGGGTCATGGATTCAAGGGTTTGTTTTTTCAAAGCAACTTATAAACTTATGTACGTCCACCAGAGTCCTGCCAAGGTTTCCAATTTCCTATGCCTTTACATAAAATTTTATAGTCTATTTGCCAAACTATCATAAATGGATTAATTATGGTCTTTCTCACGCCAATTATTACAGAGTCATTCTTAAAATTATATGCGTTATGAACTCCAACTGCAAAAAAGATTTCAGAACATTATTGACTTGTTTATGGACGTCTCATATTTTCACGAGAAAGGCATAAAATCATAGACGTTTATTTCCCTTTAGCTCGAAGAGCCCGAAAAAGACGGGCCGACGAAAGGATCAAGCATACCACCCGCCCCGGTATACTCTTCTCGCTTTCTCATGGTGGTTGAAGACATTAGTTTCGCCACATCCTTACACTGGCATTCGGGGCATTGGGGGGGCGGATCACTGGAAAACAGCAGGAGTACTTCAAAGCAGTGAGAACAGTCTTTACACTCATATTCGTAAATTGGCATTAGCTCCTCCGCAAAAAATTAACAGGTGATTAATCAATTATATATTTTGGGGCTTCCTACAATTCCTTCAACCTAAGTTGAGCGATTTTCAAGTTTGCCGCCCCGGTGAAATAGGCTTCGCCCCAGTTGAATAGGCTACGCATTCAACGGGATAAACATTTCACAGGGCAGGCAGATAAGCAAGTTGAGCGTAGCGAAATCCCGCTTTGCGGGGGAAGATGTTGTTTCGCTATAGTTGTCTTTGCGGAACGGCATCTGACGAAGTAGATGCGGTGATCCTCCTGAGGCGGATAAAAATTGGAAATCCCGTTGGGTTTCAAATTATTGAAATTCAAAATGTCAGAATACCTTAAAAATATTGTTAAATTAACCATTTTAAAAATATGAAACGCTCAGCTTAGGTACAAGGCGTTTTTATAACACTGTACCTAAATTTAATCAATTTATATATTTATGGACGCCCCCAAATTCCTACGTAACCTCTATTGACGCAAAAAAAGCAACGCGTAAATTCAACCCCGTCCCTCTTTTATTCCCCAACATCTACCTCTCGTAAAGGTACCAGAAATCAAAACTTTTATCTGTCCCGAACGAAATTTAATTTGACAGCGGTCAGATCAAGTTTCGTTCAGTACACCTTAACCTCAGCTATTTTTCTTTAAAAAGGGAATTCTTATCCTTTTCTATTCCATCTGTGCCTTCAGCAATTCAGCAAAAGAAACCTGTTTATATCCAGAAGGAACTTTGAACTCACTTTCTGGGATAGTCTTTTTATCCAATTGCACCACATCCGTTTCGGATTCCGAGTCGCCTCTCTCATACCTCACGCTCTTTAGTTCAAATCCTGCTTCCCAGAGTTTTTGATATTCAGGTGTATTTTCCGGCGAAGACTCCATCTCCATGCTATTCGTGCAGGAATTAAACTTTTTTAATACAGGTATTAGCGGTTTGTATTCTTTCATCAATGATGAATCAAGGGTCAGCCAGATTTCTTTAAACAATTCGCCACCTACCAGAACCTTGTATTTTACCGTTTTATAACCTGCGATGGTTCCTCCATCACCGAGCTTGACAATGGACACATCCTGCCTGGAGGACCCTTTGCCTTTGGTCATCATCTTTCTCTGTTCTTCGGGAACTCCCTTCATCATCTGCTCAAACATTGCCGATAGAGAATTGCAGTATTCATCGGTCGTTCCAATAGAATACGTCTTTTGGTCATCGTTAATAAAAATCATCTCATCGCGGGGACCGTTGAGTATCCAAACAATCCCCTCCGAGGCGTTCTTTATCCTTCCCTTGGAGATCAGCGTAGTCTCGCCATTTTGATCCACCATAAAAAACCCGGCATCCGCCGGAATCACCAACCAAAAAACCACTGCCACAGCCATCAGTACAGACCATTTTCTTGGTATCATCTTGTATATCTCCTTTTCTTTACCAATTCTTCAAAAACAAATAGCTTCATCAACAGGCCTAAGACATGCTTACCGCGAAAACTTTATTACATTATACAGCATAACTACAATCAGTGCCCACGTGTGCGATGCCCACTTTATTACCACCTTGTGGTATAATGGGTCAAGCGGAAAATATGCGCATATGGAAAAGTACGAATGGAAAGTTGTTGGGTATTTTGAGGGTTATGATATCTTGGAAATCTTGCCAGTATTTGGGCTACAAACAATTTAACAGGCATTGTGATATCTGTAAAGATTTTAGGCTTGAAATTCCGGTCATACATAGCAGGTGTCCGTAACGTTGCGGAGGGGCTTCCAAAAATTTAGTGAGTACCGACAACCTTTCTGTCACTTTTAATTTTTTACTTTTTTATTTTGGAAAACTTGGACCCCTCTATGGTCAGATTGTACATCAAGCCTTTTTGATCGAAGGCAAAAGCGACTATCGGGTCTTTGATGTTTGTGGTATCAATGGAGCCGCCGATACCGACCGTTACTAAAGCAACAGACCCGTCCACACCTGCTTTCCAGCCGTTACTCTCACGGAAACTTTTAAGTGCCTCTTTCTTAGTAAAAACAAGGATCAGCGTTTTTTTCTGTGCTCCGAGCTGAAAGCCGAAGGAGCCTGCGACGGTGCTGTAATATTCAATGGTCTTGCCGCCTATTCGTAAAGCTCCCTCGCCATATTCGCCACCGATTCCAAAACCAGCCTTATAAACGCTGGGAAACACCAGGACACCCTTGGCTGATTTTAAATATTCTTTGGCACCTTTAACATTTTTATAAAAGTTTTTCAGGGTAACATCAGCGCTTACATTAATCTCTCTTGCAGTGGCGGCATAAGATTCGGACGAATGAAATACTATTAGGCACAATGCCATGAGAGTCATGATGGTAAAAATTATCAAATTCCTGTCCCTGATAACTACTCGTCTAAGCTTCATCTTATTATCCCCTTTGATCTACGTGTCATTTGCAAAAAAGCTATTATAACTCCGTTTCAATATCTCAGTTCCATGTCAATCGATGGTGAACCGAAACAGAACTATTCTTATAAATGCAAAATTCATGCAAAATTTAAAATTTCATTTTAGAATAAAATATTTTAATAAATTATAGTTGGTTAGCTTAAGATCATGCATTGTTGAACAAAAGTATTTAACAATTTTCGTCAAAATAAGCGCCATTATTTAACAGAATTTTAACTATTTTTGGGCTAATATTAGAAGGAAAAAACTGAGAAATATCAAGAGACATGACAGATAAATCTTATAAGTCTATATAAGATTATTAGGACATTGTATGAAAAAACTAAATATTGATATTGATGCCCGAGTTGGTGGGTTAAAGGTTACGTGTCTGAAGCTTCAATTTTCGAAAAGTGAAGGTTTATAACCGAAATCAAATGTTGTGATTTCTTGCCAAAAGAGCAACCCAAAGTTGATCAACTCCGATTACATATATCCCAAAATCCACAAAAAAGCAAAAAGTCTTGCCTCAAATGCAACACTCTTCCTATAATCAATTCATGAAGACGGTAAAGATTAAGAAGATTTCAGGAAGGTGGCATGTTTTTTGTCCTGAATGCAAAAGGTGGATCAGTTTAAGCCTATTTAAAAAGCAGGATAATACTCTTGTTTGCGTTTTTTGTG
>JAOUGB010000119.1 GCA_029857875.1 Desulfobacteraceae bacterium
TCTCATGACCCGGGTGCACATCCCAGATCCAGAACGCTATATCCTTTTTTAATTAGATTGTATTTTTTTTGTATTTCCTTAAGCTTATAGACCGATCGGGCTGGGAATTGTTCCTTTTTTGCCCGCTGAGTATAATGATCTTGCCATTGGCTGTGTTTTTTTGCAGATCGTTTCATGGTAAAGCCTAACCCGGAAAAGCCGGAACCAAACAGGAAACTAAAAGTCTTACATACTTAAATCATATTAAAATACGAAAAATGGTTAGCCGGTTGATCCGTTAGCCCGTTGAGCCCGTAAAAACATTATCCAAACACAACGGGCAAACTGGTCAACGGGGAAAACCTGTTACGGTATTCGCTCGATTCATTACATTAAAAATATTTTACCAAAATATGCAAAAAAAATCACAATTAAAATACTAAAACAGGTTCTCCATAGCTTCTGATACAGTTTTTACGCCGATGAGTTTTATGCCTTTCATTCCGGTGGTCCGTTTCAGGTTGCTTTGCGGCACAAGACAGCGATTAAACCCCATTTTTTTTGCTTCAGCAACCCGGGTTTCAACCCGGCCAATGGCCCTGACTTCACCGGTTAAACCGATTTCACCCAAAATAACGGTTCCTTTTTGAATGGGCCGGTCTAAAAAGCTCGAAGCAACAGCAGCGACGATCGCTAAGTCGACAGCAGGTTCGTCTATCTTAACCCCTCCGGCAACGTTGATAAAGATGTCGTGCCCCATCAAATGCATGCCCAATTTTTTCTCCATTACTGCAACTAGCAGGGCAACCCGGTTGTGATCAATTCCCAAAATTGTTCTTCGAGGATTCCCGAAGCTTGTACTGCTTGCAAGGGCCTGAAGTTCAACGAGGATCGGCCTTGTTCCTTCCATGCTGGCCGTAACCACGGAGCCTGGGACGTTTTCAGGTCGTTCGGAAAGAAATACAGCTGAAGGGTTGGCCACTTCATTGAGGCCGCTTTCATTCATTTCAAACACACCGATTTCATTGGTTGATCCGAACCTGTTCTTTACCGCTCTGAGAATCCGGAACACGTGGTTGCGATCACCTTCAAAGTAAAGCACCGTATCGACCATATGTTCTAAAAGCCTCGGTCCGGCAATAGCGCCGTCTTTGGTTACGTGTCCCACCAGGAATACGGGTGTTCCGGTCTTCTTTGCCATGAGCATGAGTTGCATGGTAGATTCCCGTACCTGAGTAACACTCCCGGGAGCGGAGGTTAAATCAGAGCAGAACATGGTCTGGATTGAATCAATCACCATCACCTGTGGCTGAAGAGATCCAGCCATCAACAGGATGGATTCCATATCATTTTCCGAAACCACCATCAAGTTCGGCGATACTGCGGACAGCAGCCTTTGGCTGCGTATCCTCATCTGGCGCTCCGATTCCTCTCCGGAAACGTACAATACTTTTGAGCCTTTTTCAGCAATACCGTGCAGCCCCTGAAGCATAAGGGTTGATTTTCCGATTCCCGGATCTCCACCAATCAGGATAAGGGTGCCGGGGACGAGCCCGCCGCCCAAAACACGATCAAATTCTCTGATTCCGGTTAAAAGACGTTCTTCCGGATCAAGGGCAATGGCGTCCAGGGGGACCGGTTTTGTCTGTGAAGAAGATAAAATCCGGCGAGCCCATTGGGCGGGTTTAACTGTTTTTATTTCCTCCACAAAGCTTTGCCACTGTCCGCAGTCCGGACATTTACCCATCCATTTGGGTGTCTGGTAGCCGCAGGTCTGACAGGAAAATACTGTTTTTGAAGTTTTTTTCACCATGCAAATTTATCACTTAAAAGTGTTTTCCCCTGTCCTGGATAGACAATAATTAGGGAACACCCCGTCAAGTTTTGATGCGATAAGGATTTGACAAAATCCTTCATAACATGTCATTTAGATCTGATCAACCAGTGTCTTAACACTATCAGGAAAAGTTAAGGTCAACTCTAACTAATTCATATAGAAGCGATTTGCTTTCCCGGATAAGGCACTAAAATCCCAAATCACAATACTCAAATTACAAACAATATCAAAATTACAAATTTCAATGACCAAAATATTTCAATTAGTTATTGCATGTCTCGCTGTCATTCAATCTGTTTTGAATTTTGAATTTAGGTCATTGGTATTTGTTTGAGATTTGTATTTTGGTGCTTGGAATTTTCATAATTTTCATAAGCCAGTAATTTTATTTGTTCCAAGTAATTATGTGTTCAAATGACGTAACCCTGTTAACGGTACAGCTTAACTCACAATATTATTATTGAATCAAAATCTATGATCGATTACCACCTGCACACATTGTTTTGTAACCATGCTACCGGCGGCATGGAATGTTATATCCAACGTGCTATCGATTTGGGGCTACGGGAGATCTGTTTTCTGGATCATCTGACCATTCAGAAAGCAGAACCCGGGCTTTCCATGACACCGTTAGAGGTCCCTTATTATTTTCATGCCGTCCAGGTTTTGAAAAAAAAATATAGAAACCAGATCAGCGTCAAGGCCGGTCTCGAATTGGATTTTAATCCGGTATATATCGATTTTATTCAGGATATTATCGGGACCTTTGCGTTTGATGTTATTGCCGCCTCGTTACATTTTCCAGGCGGCTTGGATGTTGTCAGTCACCGTTCAGCATGGCGTCATGGGGAAAAAGATGTTGATGATGTCTATGAACTTTATTTCGATCATCTCAAAAAGATGCTGGATTATCGCTATTTTGATGTGATATGCCATATAGACCTCATAAAAAAATTCGGTCAAAAACCTTCGAGATCTTTTGAAAAAGAATTCGATGAAATACTGTTGATGATAAAGGACAAAAATTTGACCGTGGAAGTGAATACCAGTGGTTATGACCATCCGGTTGGAGACATTTACCCTTCTTTGGAGATACTTAAAAAATGTCATGAACTGGGGATTCGTATCACTCTGGGTTCAGATGCACATCATCCGGCCAATGTGGGCAACCACTTTGAACGGGTAGTACCGACCCTCCTATCTATCGGATACAGAAAACTGGCTACCTTTACAAGACGGAAGTGTGATGAGGTCCCAATAACCTCAAGTCCGCGTAAACAAATTTGATAAATCTATAATCCATAAAGCGAAACGAAAGGTTCAAATGTCTCTTATTAGAATAACAGCTAAACAATATACCATTTTTTTTATGGGCATTTTAATACTCAACTTCATTTTCTTTTCACAAAATGCAGCCGGATCAAAAAACAGCAATAACTATTTTGAATCTCTTCAAAAGCGGCTGATAGAAGATGGTCTTGATAAAGATCGGATCACCGAGCTTTACAAAAGGCCCGAAGTATATTTCGAAACAAAAGGGGTTTCCCGATTTTTGGTCCATAGTGAAGCTTCGTTGAATTACAATCAGTTTACAAGCAAAAAATCGATTCGAAATGCATTAAAATATATGGAGCAGCATCAAAAAATTCTTGAAAGTACGGAAAAGACTTACGGTGTCGATAAAGAGATTGTTACGGCCATCATCCTGGTGGAAACCCGCTTGGGGATGTTGATCGGAGGGCAGTCTGTATTGAATTCGCTCTCAACAATGGCTGCACTGGCAGACCCTGATGTTCGGGATATGTTTTGGGGCAAGGTTTCAAAGCCAACCCGGCTCACCCGTGAACAGTTCGAAAAATGGGTGGAAAGAAAGTCGTCATGGGCTTATAAAGAACTCAAAGCCTTTCTGAACTATACCGCTAAAGAAAATATGGATCCTGCCGCTGTTTCCGGATCTTATTCAGGCGCCATGGGAATTGCTCAGTTCATGCCGACCAACATTCTTGCTTTTGCAAAAGATGGTGACAATAACGAAAGCATTAATATTTTTAATCACTCGGATGCCATAGCCAGTATCGCAAATTTTCTAAAACATTACGGATGGTATCCTGGAATCGACGGCAAAAAGGCCTACAAAGTCATTTATCAGTATAACCACAGCCAACAGTATGTGGATACGATATTGAAAGTTTCAGAGCTTTTAAAATCTAAAACCTGAATTTAGATGAAAGGATCAAATTGGATATTGCAACGGTAATTGTATGGATAAAAATCAGTGTTGTGTTTTACCTGTTGACGATATTGGCGATTGTTGACATTGTGCGCAAGGATTTCGGGACCATCGGAAAGAAAGCACTCTGGGGAATCATTGCCATGATTCCGTTTGTCGGATGGCTGATTTATTTGATATTTGGGTTCAGGAAAGGTAAGAAGCCGGTGCAAGGGGATCAGTGAATAACTGAATCTTGCATGAAAATTGATAAGATCTTTTCGTGCAAAATTCAGTGAATAAATATTATTTGACAACCTGAACCAATTTCTATAATCATATATTTTTCTAGGGTCCCATCGTCTAGCGGTTAGGACGCCGGCCTCTCACGCCGGTAACGCGGGTTCGATCCCCGCTGGGATCACCAATTAATTACAAGGAGTTAGAGACATCTCTAACTCCTTTCGTTTATGGAATGTGTAGTTTTTAAATTTATTTCACTGAATCGGGGGGCGTTATACGTCCTCTGGATATTTGTAAACGTTCAAACCGATTACAGCATTAGTACCCTCGATTTTCTGGTTACCCCGTGTACTGGCGATTGTTATTGTTTTACCAGATTTAGAGGGGCCGAAGTCCTTTGTTAAATCTATCTCAATAATTAATTTATCGCCTTTAATTTCCCATTCCACGTTCTGCATTTCTTCACCTTCTTTCGTGTTTTAGTCGATACCAATCTGAATCGTTACTTCTAAAAGGCGGGATATCATACCAACATCACTAATTCAACGACATTCCCTCTTCTGCTTTAAATGCGATCTTGCCAGAGTCTGTCATCTGCATTTAAAAAATAAACATGGCGTTATTATTTCATTTGTTTGAATAATCTCTGAGTGTTTTAATAATTAAAAGGATCAATGGTGCTGAATGATAAAACAGGTCAAAAATATCGATGGGTTTTTTCAAAGTTCCGTTTTTTAACATGATGAGTTTTTCAACAAAATGGGGCATGGGTTTAAAAGGAAGAAGGATCATAATGATCGAAAACATAATGAGAATTGAATAGGGTATTTTGTCAAGAAAAGACCACATGAGATTCCCTATAAGTCAAACATACAGAATTTGAAAGCTGAAACTCTATAATAAATATTGGTCTATCGGTTTAATGCAGTTTGGATCATTGTTTATTAACGGTTTTTTTTATTTTTACAGGTGCATTTAGCAGTTGGATGTCCGCAGGAAGGACAGATTCGGCCTGATTCCGTTGAATAAACCAACCGGGTATTATCCATTAATCTTATCCCTCAATTTACCAGAACACTTGAATGTAACAACCTTCCTTGGCTCCAACATCATATCTTCACCGGTAGCTGGATTTCTGCCTTTACGTTCCTTCTTTTCATTTACACAAAATTTTCCGAACCCGGATACCAGCACATCCTCACCTGAGGTCAGAGTTCTTTTGATGATCTCTAAAAGGGTTTCTACAATTTCTGACGACCTGTTCTTTGGAAAACCTGTCTGATTCTGGATTGATTCTACGATCTGAATTTTTGTAAGCGTCATAGGTAGGTGCTCCTTATGTATTAGGTTGGAATTATAAGTGATTTATCTCAATTATAATGAGGAATGTCAATTGCAAAGGTTTATCTGCTACAATGTGTTAATTTGGGCAATATTCTTGACACGTTGGTTTAAATATGCGAAAAAACATATGATTCTAAAATTGTTGCTTCAACCCTAAACAAAGGGAGAGACATTTGATGATAAGAGAACCCCATTTCTCGGTTTTGAGAGGTGGGGTTTTGTTTTTAAATTAACTAATTAGATATCACAACACTGGTTATAGTCCACATAAAGATAAGAGATGTCAGGTTTTGACAAGTCCGATTTATACGGGATATTCTTAATAGATCACAAACTAACTTTTCGCTCCAACCGGTAGCGAATCCTTACGGCTCTGCTGCCTTTGAGCGCCACATTTGAAGGACAGGAAATGGATATTATAAATATACTTGGCACCATTAAAGGAAAAGTTCTTGATGCCTCCAATTTCGACTTGCTCAAACACGCATATGAACTACAAAACCAGAATATTGTTCAGCTTAAGGATGATAATGATGCTTTACGAGAAAGTAATGGGTTGCTTAAACAAAAAATAAAAGAGTTAAATGATGAAAATACAATTTTAAAAGAAACTATTAAGAAGTACAAAAATATAATTAAATTGCTTCCTCAGACATCATTGATAGATAATTTCTCTGAAATCGCGGTTAATATTTTAGAACTTTATATTAGCAACGATACTACAGAGTTGTGGGAAAAATTTATCATGCGTACGCTTCCTTTCAGCGAAATACAAGTACAAGCAGGTCTTGATGAGTTGCGCAGGGCAGAATTGATTTCTTCTTATTCTTTCGATCCTTCTCATGGAAGAGAATATTCACTCACAGAAAAAGGCCGATACAATCTCGCTATCAAATCTAAGCATCTAAGCAATCTTTTTTAGCCAGGCATTTACCGACATTCTAAAACCCGCGAGTTGTAGATCAGTCAGCTAATAAGTTGTCGGTAGACGGAAAATATAATGGGGTCATAAGGGGTAATGGGTGACCCCATTTATTTCTCACATGAATTCGCAAAACATTTTTCATATTATCTCAAGAATACAGTAAAGCTCAGTGATCCACAAAAAGGTCTTCATTCTTTCCGGTATCTGGTGACCGATCATCCATACAAAGCTTCGGTGATGGAATCTAAGCCTTATAAACGTCCCATGTAAACGCTGAAATGCAACGCAAAAAATGGGCATTTATCACGTAAACTGTTACATGATATAATTGAAGTTAATTTACTGTTATCATTAACTCATAAACTGAATAGATAGTATATGACTTTCCATCCTTCCTTTATTTAGTATTCTGTATAAAACAAGAGAAAGCATGAGATCGCTCATTTTTGAGTCTACGTAATATCAGA
>JAOUGB010000536.1 GCA_029857875.1 Desulfobacteraceae bacterium
CGACAGTGCTACATTCCAGTGTGCGGATATTCTTCCGGACCCCAATGTTTGCGATATGATCCGCAAGACGGTGGAAACCGGAGTGCAACCTAACGTTCCCGATGAACAGCGAATCGTCTCCCTCCCGGAGGGAGAACGGCCCCGCCACTATCTGTTCTCCGTCACGGCTATTCGCGGAAGAGACAGAAATCTGTCCGGCATCGTGCTGTTGCTCAGGGACGTCACCCGTTTGAAGGAAGTTGAGCGGCTCAAGAGTGAATTCGTCATGGCGGCATCCCACGAACTGCGGACACCGTTGACCAGTCTGGGAATGAGTGTTGATCTTCTTCTGGAACACGTCTCTCAGGAACTCGCCGAAAAGGACCGGGATCTTCTCCAAGCGGCTCACGAGGAAGTGCACCGGATGAAGGCTCTTGTCAATGACTTGCTGGATCTGTCCAAGATCGAAGCAGGTAGAATCGAGTTGGAGTTTGAGAGCGTTCCGATTTCGACTCTTTTTGACCACGTGCAGACTGTTTTCAATAGCCAGATGGATATGAAGGAGGTCACGTTCACATCGGAGGCAACCGGAGATCTGCCCAGCATTCGTGCGGATGCCAACAAGATCACCTGGGTGCTGACCAACCTGGTTTCCAATGCATTACGTTATGCGAAGAAGGGCGGTCACATTAAACTCATGGCACACAAAATCGGGCTGCACGTCCACCTGTCCGTGCATGACGATGGACCCGGAATACCCCCGGAATACCATTCAAAGATTTTTGAGAAATTTGTTCAGATGAAGGGGCGAGATGTCGGAGGCACGGGTTTGGGGCTTGCCATCTGCAAAGAGATTGTGCGTGCTCACGGAGGTTCGATCTGGGTGGAATCATCTTCCGGTAAGGGGAGTACCTTTACATTTACTCTGCCGGTAGCCCAATAGGAGGATCTCATGGAAAAACAGCCGATTCTGGTTGTAGACGATGAAAAAAACATTCGTCTGACCATATCTCAATCCTTAGAGCCGTTGGATTTACCGATCTGGACGGCAGCAAGCGGTGAGGAGGCGCTGCAAAAGCTTCAAGAGAGCCCATTCGGGCTTGTGTTATTAGATATGAAAATGCCTAGGATGGGAGGCATGGAAGTGCTGCGCCGAATTAAGGAGGACTGGCCCAACATTCGGGTGATCATCATTACGGCACACGGCACCATCGAATCTGCCGTAGAGGCCATGAAGCTTGGTGCAGTGGACTTCATTCAGAAGCCGTTCAGTCCGGACGACATTAGAGAACTGGCCAAATCAGTGCTGAAGCATGAGACACTTGCTGAAGAACAAACGGTCGATTACCACTCATTGATCGAACTGACCAAGCGTCACATATCGGATCGAAGATTTGGGGCTGCTCGCGAAACAGTTCGCAAGGCTATCGCCTTAGATCCGGCACAGCCGGAAGCATATAACTTATTCGGGGCACTTCTTGAGATTAATGGAAATATGTTCGAAGCGCAGAAATTCTATCTTGCCGCAATGGATATCGATCCTAAATACAAACCAGCTGAAGTTAATCTGAAAAGAACAATTTCCTGGAACAAATCCGACAAAATTATCCTTGGATCAGATGAAAACGAATTCAGTTTCAAAAATGGTGCGAGAAACGATGACCGAAAACATTCTTAAAAGCCAAAAAGCTCGACCAAAGAATCCCTTTCAAAAGCGGCACGGCCTTTCCCGGTCCATCTTAAATGACAGGTTGTGTGCTCGGTTTTCCAACATAACTGTAAAGGAACTGGTCAAGTACTTTACCATCTTTGAAAACATTCGAGCGCAGTATGCCCTCACATATAAAGCTCGCCTTTTCGAGTACTCTTACCGAAGCTGGGTTAGTGGAATATGGCTCAGCAAAAATCCTATGCAGCTTTAGGTCACGGATTGCATAAGCTGTCAGGCTTTTAACGGCTTGGGTCATTATTCCTTTTCCCCAAAACGGCTCCGCAAGCCAATAACCTATCTCTGCCGTAAAGCGGTGAACATCCTTGCCAAGCATTAACCCGATGCTGCCGATAGCTTCCGATTGAGTTGCTATTGCAAAGACGGTTATTGGGTCTGCTTCAATGGCGCGTGAAATGAAGGACTCTGCATCTTGAAGGCTGTACGGATGTGGAAATGCATCCCGTAAATTCATCCATATCTTTCTATTGTTCGCATATTTGGCAATCGATGGAGCATCCTCAATTTGCCAGTCACGAATTATGTATTTTCCAATTTCTCGATACATCTCTGATCCAACACATAATGCCGCATGTAGACACGCTTGTTATATGCCTTTTTTCTTTTTAATCGTTTTCACTACCTGGTGAATGTCCGCCAAACATCACTTTCCTTTTGGATTCTCAGTAGCGCAGTTGCATCCCCCTGCCTTTTTATCTATTGCGATTTTTTCGTAGATCAGAGAGCGATTGTTTTTTATAAAATCATTTTTTATATCTCTTTTCGTATACTTAAAACAGTAGCATACAAAATCGTCATCTTTGAATTCATTTCTTTTTTGATAATTAGGCTCAATTTCAATCATTTTTACTAACAAAACCATCTAAAAATTTTTTACTGCGATATCTTGCAAGAAGTCCAGATATCTTATGATTCCAAACCGATGTGATACTAATAACCTATCTATCATTCAGCTTCAATATTTTAATGAAAACCTGGTCATTC
>JAOUGB010000120.1 GCA_029857875.1 Desulfobacteraceae bacterium
ATCGAAGGTATTTCCAAAGATTTCGCCAAGCATTGGTGGCTCCAGTGAAATTCCTATAGATCAAAGCCCAATATAATTTTTAGCACATTGTGTTTTCGAATATCAAAAGGGCAAACTCTTCGTGAGGGGTTTGCCTTTTTTTCAATTTTGTAAGAAATAGAATATATGTACTGGAAATTGAGATGCTTGGAATTGTGGTCTTGACAAGAAATCTGTATTTCACTGTACGGCATACGCGTCCATAAATTTAAGTGTTTCCCCATATTTTTAGGTCGTATAATACTATTTATGCAAAAAAAAGGAGAGAGAGATGAAAAAAATGTTTATCATATTGTTTTTAGTTTTTTCAGTGAATACCTATGCAGCGAGTCTTCAGCCCTCAGATTTCAAATTGATCGAGGCTGCCGGTGTCCCCCTTTTCTCAAAGGCCAACTTCGTTTATGGGAACAAGGATGTTGGTTTTCGATTTGTCTCAAGCACACCTCCGGAAGAAGTTCAAAAATGGTATCGCCAGCAGTTGCCCAAGTGGGCATTATTCAACGAATATGGCGGTTGGATTCTCTATGATGGAGCGCCGGGCATAGGCATGGGTGAAATCATGTCCAAAAACCAGGTCAGTGTTAAACACAATGATAATCTCCCCCAATGGCATTCCCTTGATAAAAGCATGACAACAGAAATCGTGATAATGATAGTTAAGTGAATCACTTGAAAAGATGAAAACCATGCTTGAACCCAAACATTCATAATAAAGATACGTAACAAACCACTGGAAAGGGATGCCAAACAGCTAAAGCTTTTTCGCACCCCTTAGTTTAATGTTACGGATGCCTGCTATAATTTCGTAAATATCAGAGCTTTAAAATATTTGGGATATCGTTATTCAATGAGGAAAGATCCATTTTGAAGAGTTTGCTTTTTTGGGATTTTACGATATATGTAATCGGAGTTGATCAACCTTGGGCTGTTGTTTGGCAAGATAACGCAAGTTTGATTTCAGCAAGAAATCTTCACTTTTCAATGATTGAAGGTTTGGCACGAAACCTTTAACCCGTTAACAAAACAATTAAAATCGGAAAACAAAAAGGAATGTAAACACAATGAAAAGAATATTAATCGTATCGGTTATCTTCCTGCTAACTTGCATCAATGTGTTTGCTAAGGACACAAATACCAATAAGGCATTTACAACGGTTACAAAGGGACTAGTCGGCGAGTGGGTAAACGAACTTGGATCAACACTCAAGATAACAGATATCGATTCGTCCAGCGGAAGGATCTCCGGCATCTACAAATCTTCTTCAGGCACCTCTGGAAAATCGTATCCGTTAATTGGATGGGTAAACTACCAAAGTCCTCAGCCGGCCACCGATAATGCTGTTGTCGTATGCTTCTCAGTTCATTGGGGCCAGTACGGAAGTGTTACAACATGGAATGGAACCTATCATCTTGAAAAACAGAATCCTATGATAAAAACACAGTGGCTGCTTGTTCGTTCGAACACAAAGTTTGTATGGGATCACATGTTAACGGGCAGCTCTACTTTTATGTTGAACAAAAAGTAAGCGTGATTGGGGTCACCCATCGGGATCAAGGCGATTGTGCTTTAGACTAAATGCCTAAAAGGGAGGAGTGAGGTAAAACCTTGAATAGTTGATAATGCTTGATCAAAGCACTTCCGGGAATCTTATAAATAAGCAAATAACTATATTAAAGAACTGCTATCGAAGCAGAGTATGGAGAGTTTCATTACGCTGACCCACTTTATTCCCAAACAACATGAGCCAATTTCAACATAACAATCGTAAGTGCTCTATAGCACTGGATATATTTTCGTAATCTTATAGTGGAATGATTTAATGGCGGAGTGCCTGCTACAATTAAAAAATGGTTGAAATAATATTTATAGCCATTTTTGAAAAGGAGATTCAACAATGAGGACTAAGTTGTTATTTGCAATATTCTTTGTGTTATTAGCATGGGGGAATGTTAGCGCTGAGACATGCACAGAAAGTTTAACAGATCAATCTAAACCAGCGGAATTGGTAAAGTGTCTACAGCAGCTGGAAAAAAACATTGAAAAAGAATTCCAGAATCTTAAATTAAAAGCTTTGCCAATAGGAACTATTATTGCGTCAATGTTGGAATTTGAAAGGTTTCAAAATATTGCAGGTAATGCTTGGAAACCCGCAGATGGTAGGAAAGTCTCCGCTAAATCCAAATACGCAACACTCACAGGGAATACAACTCTCCCTGACTTGAGAGGTATGTTTCTAAGAGGCTTAAATCAATTTGATCCGGTAAAGGGACCTCGACTTGATAAATATAAAGACCCGGATGGAAGTCGTAGAAAAACAGGAAAACCCCAAGAAGATGCTACTAGCCTGCCCAAGAACAAGGAGAACCCTTTTAAAGGTAATGCAGTGTCCGCCGGTGATCATTCACACATTTACTTCAAGGCGAGAAGAGAAGGTGGAAGAACCGGTTCCAATGAAAGGTCTTCTTCAGAAGGAAGTAGTACCGGTTCATCTGGTAGTCATACTCATACAGTCCTAATTACTGCTGGTGGGGATTCAGAAACACGTCCTGTAAATATAGCAGTTGTTTATTATATAAAAATCGATTGACTGCTACCCGTAGACTTCAGGCAAGCCCATAAAACGGTCAGGGACGGTCATCAGATTTGACTTTTTTTCATGATTTTGATGAAATCCAATTTGAAATGCGAGATCATACAATTGAGGTTTGGGCTACAGCCCGTCAAGAAATGAAACCCATAAACCATATCCATGCCATGAATAAAAAATTTGCTTTTATCCTATCTTTGATGGTTCTTTTAACTGTGATCGCTTGTTCAGATGATGTCCCCCATGGTAAAACCGCCAAGCCTCCAGAACGAGGAATGATGCGTGATGGGAACACTCTTCGGGTAGTTATCCGCTGGCCTGGAGATGATTTTGCCTCAAGACAAGATATCGAAACAAGAGATAAGATCGAAAGCCTTATATTTGAAAGAAAAGTGGGAAAAATAATTAGCGTTGGAACGGGTATGGGCTGGATGGATATAGCCGTCGAGGTTAAGGACAAACAGGTCGCTCGGTCATCAATTTCTGAAATAATGCGCATTGTTGCTCCAACACGAAAATTCACCATAGAGTAGGGGGCTTCCGGGACACCCACAAACAAGTCAACAACTTTCTAAGAGCACTTTTGTATAAGAAGAGCAGGGTATGTTCTGGAACATTTAACCTTAAATTTAAAAATCATTAAAGGAGCAAGAAGAAACAAGATGGTTGAACATTCTGAAGAAAATGGACGACAGTATAAACCCAAACTCGGCAAAACTCTGGTTTCCAAGGGGTATATCACAGAAGAAGAACTAGATAAGGCGCTGTCAGAACAAAGGGTCAGGCTTGGTGAGGTTTTAGTTCGATCTGATCGTATAACAGCTGAACAGTTGCACATTGCTTTAGGTCATCAAAATAAGGAATCGATTAAGATTGGCGAGATATGTAAGAAAATGGGATATATAACGTCCGAAGACCTTAATTGGGCTTTGAATAGAATGAAGAGAAGGCTCGGAGAGATCCTAATTGAAATTGGCGTTCTCAAAGATAATGAATTGCAACACGCATTAGCTTTACAAAAAGAATCCTCACAGGACACTTAGCGGGAGTGGGTTCAAAGCTTGATTCTTGATTAATAGAGGATGTCAGGGGCAAACGCAGCATTTGCCTGGAATAAAATCGTGTAACGATTTTATGTAACGCGTCTATACCGCTCAGTTTGGCGAAATCTGCAATTAAATTGATATCGACCGGAAATTTGCTTTTGGGCATTGGCTGGTGGCAGGTGATCATGGAAAAAACCGCGCAACAAGTTCTATCCCACTATTACGGCTACCCGTCATTTCGGGAAAATCAACAAGAGATTATCGATACTCTAATGGCCGGCCAAGATGCTTTCGTGCTGATGCCCACCGGCAGTGGGAAATCGATATGCTACCAGATCCCATCGATCATGCTGAACGGCGTCGGCCTGGTCGTGTCACCCTTAATCGCCTTGATGCAGGACCAGGTTGAAGCACTGAAGCAAAACGGTGTTCGGGCAGCGTTTTTAAACTCCAGCCTTTCGCTCGAGGAATTCGAGCAGGTCGAATTTCGGGTGTTGAACGGGCAATGTGATATTCTCTACGTCGCTCCTGAACGGTTTTTTACGGAGCGGTTCCAAAATATTTTGGGTAAAATTCCGGTCGCCCTATTTGCAATTGACGAGGCTCACTGCGTGTCCCAGTGGGGGCATGATTTCAGACCGGAATATCTCAGGTTGGTGGAAGTGATGGGAAGGTATCCGGCCGTGCCCCGAATCGCCCTCACGGCAACTGCCGATTCGATGACACGCAAGGACATTGTTGAAAAACTGGATCTGGCAGATGCATCACTGTTTATCTCCAGTTTTGACCGACCCAACATCAACTACCAGGTAAAACTGAAATCCAACGGTAAGAAACAGCTGCTCGACTTTATCCAAAACGATCATTTTACAGATGCGGGCATCGTTTACACTCGTACTCGGAAGCGGGCGAATGAGACGGCCCGGTGGCTTCAGGACAAAGGAGTGAACGCACTGCCATACCACGCCGGCATGGATGCACAGACCCGGAAGATACACCAGCACCGGTTTCTTAGGGAAGACGATATTGTCATCGTCGCCACTATTGCCTTTGGCATGGGTATTGACAAGCCCGACGTTCGCTTCGTAGCGCACCTGGATCTACCTTCCAGCATGGAGGCTTACTACCAGGAAACCGGGCGATCAGGCAGAGATGGACAGCCTGCAGATGCCTGGATGATCTATTCCATGGCCGATATCGTGGCCATGAGGCGGCTTCTGGAAACATCAGACGGTGATGCAGCGTTCAAGAGGATTCAGCAGCAGAAACTGGAGGCGCTACTGGGTTATTGTGAATCAGCGGCTTGTCGACGCCAGATCCTGCTAGGATATTTTGGAGAGGCATACCCGGATGTCTGCGGTAATTGTGATACCTGCAGTCAGGAGATAGAAATATGGGATGGCTCCGTAGCGGCCCAGAAGGCCCTGTCATGCGTTTACCGAACCGGTCAGCGTTTTGGTGCGGCACACCTGACGGATGTACTGATCGGAAACCGCACTGAGCGAGTTCAGCAGTTAAGGCATGATCGGCTCAAAACGTTCGGGGTCGGAGATGATTTGTCCCAAGCAGAATGGCGTTCCGTGTTTCGCCAGCTTTTGGCCGGCGGGTTCCTGACAGTGGACATGGGGAAAATATCCGGTTTCCGCCTTACTGATAAGAGCTGGCCGGTTCTCAAAGGAACGCAGCGGGTACAGCTTCGAAAAGACCCTCATCCGATTAAGTTGAAAAGATCCGCCAAGCCTTCTTCCCGAAAGGTTTTTGAGTTTGAAAATGAGGGCGAGAGACAGCTCTTTGAAAAGCTTCGGCTTTTGCGGCTTGAGATTGCCAGGAAGCTCGGACTGCCGCCTTATGTGGTATTCCATGATAAGACGCTAAAGGAGATGGCCATTCTCAAACCACAGAGTCGGACGGCGATGCTTCAAGTCACCGGCATAGGAGAGATAAAGCTCGAGAGGTTTGGCGATGGTTTTCTCGAAGTCATCAAAGAGAGTGCAGAAAATGACGACTATGGCAACGCAGAGGGACTGTCTGATGTAAAACGAAGCACGAAACCTCAAAAAAGTAAAAAACCGTCTCATGCGCAAAAGGAGCAGGTTATAAAGCTATTGAAGGAAGGTCTGTTAGACTCAAATCAAATTGCGGAAATGGTCGGTGTATCCCCACCTACGGTATGGGCATTTAAAGCGCATTATAACATGGGAAAGTATAATGAAACAGTATAAAATCGGAATAGATCTTGGAGGAACAAAGACTGAGGTAATCATTCTTGATCCGGATGACAACGAATTTTATCGAAAAAGAGTCCCTACGGAAGATAAAAATGATTATCGGAAAATCCTTACATTTGTACATAAACTCATCCTTGAGACAATCGATAAAATCCCTATAGGAGCTAACTGTACTATCGGTGTCGGTATACCGGGTTCAATAAATACCGAAACACAACTCGTCCAGAATGCAAATACGACGTGTTTGATCGGAAATCCGTTTCAGAAGGATCTTGAAAAATTGCTGGCCCGGAAAATCGGTATGGAAAACGACGCAAATTGCTTTACCCTGGCGGAAAGTCGCTCCGGAGCAGCAAGAGGATATAAATTTGTGTTTGGGATAATCATGGGGACAGGATGTGGTGGCGGAATCTATGTCAACGGTAAGGTAGTCAAGGGAGTCCATGGAATTGCAGGAGAATGGGGACATTTTTCTGTCGATCCAATCGGGGATAAATGTTACTGCGGAAACTTGGGGTGTGTTGAAACCAAGATTAGCGGCTCCGGCGTAGAAAATGCGTTTTATAAAAAGTATAATATCCGTATGAAAATGCATGAAATTGTTCAGAGGTCAAGAAATAATGATACTAAATGTAATGAAGCATTAAATCAGTTTTTAGATGATTTTGGACGCTGTGTCGGGGGGCTCATATCAATACTTGACCCAGATGCGATTGTCATTGGTGGAGGCCTCTCAAATATTGATGAACTGTACAGCAAAGGGATCGAACATGTTCGGAATTACGCATTTCATCGAAAAATTCAAACACCGATAATTAAAAATAAACTGGGTGATTCTGCAGGTGTATTTGGTGCTGCTTGGATTGGAAAATAAAGAAGGCCCATCGAAGATCTTGAGGACTCTGAGGGACATAAGTTTATAAGTTTCCATCAGCCTGGGTGTGGACGAAAGGGGTAGGGGGCATACCTTTATTTTTGATTAAAAGAGGCTGTCAGGAGCAAATTTAGCTTTTGCATGAATTAAAAAAAATGATATTGAGATATCTGTAATTTACTAATATTTGGTTTGCTGGAAAGATAACATATC
>JAOUGB010000121.1 GCA_029857875.1 Desulfobacteraceae bacterium
AACACAGAGTTTGTTCGACACAGAACTTGTGACCGATCCCACCAGCTTAACACGAGAAATTGTGGATGATTTCTGGAGAAAACATTTTTACAGTTTGCCAATGGAATTTATAAGTTATCTCCTAAATAAAATATCCGGACCAGAGTATTTTTTAAGGCTTCTGACAAAAAATAGAACAGCAGATATAAAAATTGTTCCTGAGCTTGAAAAGCCTGATTTGACAAGCCTTGATGATTTTAGAGCGATGTTCAGAAGACTGCAAACTATTTGGCCCAACTCACGTACCCAGGTGATACATTTGTTGAAAGATTCATCTCTTAGCGGATCAGTTTATGGCAGTTTGAAAGCAGTCACAATGCAAACGGGTGTTTCAAAAAGAGACCTGATGGTTGCCTCCATGATCGCATTAATGGACAAGTTTGTTGATGAAAAATCTACCGGTTTTCCATTATTTAAAGGTTTTGAAAAATTTACCGCAACCAAATTAGAAATTTCGACCCGAAAAAATTGTAGACCCCTTTCACATGAATATTTTGATATCTGTGATTTACTTTACCACAAAGGGGTTTCCCTTGAATCTGAGATGGAATCATATTTGATGTATTTTAAGGCCCAGTGTTTCAAATTCACCCGGGAACAGCTTTTGGTCAGAAAAAAACAAAACAACATTCAATTTTATGACGATCTTTTAATAAAGCTTAAAAATGCACTCGAAGATAATGGGGGGAAAAAGCTCGCTCAAATAATTCGGGAAAAATACAGTGCCGCCCTTGTTGATGAATTTCAGGACACGGATTCTTTTCAGTATATCATTTTTACCCGGATTTTCGATTCAAAAAAGAGCATACTTTTTATGATCGGAGATCCAAAACAATCTATATACAGTTTCCGGGGAGCAGATATTTTTTCTTATATGAAAGCCGCTCGAAACACAGATTCAAAATATACTTTGATAAAAAACTGGCGATCAAATCCCAATCTGATAACCGCAGTAAATACCATATTCTCAAATATAAATGCACCGTTTGTCTTTGATAAGATTGGGTTTGAAAAGGGTATTTCCGGAAAGAAAATCAAGTCGATGAACGAAAGATCTTTGCCAGCATTGACATTATGGTATTTGGGAGCAGATAAAAACGCCAATACAGGTAAACCTCTTAGTAAAACCGAGGCTGTGCCACTCATCGCAAGGGCGGTTTCTGGTGAAATATCCCGCCTTATCTCGGAAAATAAAAACAATCTCTCCCATGGCATTAACGCAAAAGATATTGCTGTTCTTGTAAGGACAAATCGACAGGCGCAGATAATAAAAAAGAACCTTTCATTAAAAGGTATCCCATCGGTTCTCTATCATACTGGAAACATATTCCATACCCATGAGGCAATGGAAATGGAAAAAATTCTGTTAAGCATTGCCGAACCCGGAAACGAAAGGGCATTTAATGCTGCGGTGGTGACCGATATTTTCGGTGTTTTTGGAGAGGACCTCGATTCCATGAATGGAGAACCGTTCTGGTTGGAAGCCAAATCCAGCAGATTCAGAGAATATTTTCGCTTATGGACACGGTATAGCTTTATCCGGATGTTTCGGCTGTTGATGGCCGAGGAAAAGGTTAGGGAACGCCTTTTGAGTTTTCCTGACGGTGAAAGGAGGCTGACCAATCTACTCCACCTGGCAGAAATTCTACATCAGGAATCGTCTGAAAAACAGCTTGGTATCACCGGTATGCTTAAATGGCTTTCAGAAAAAAGAAACGCTGAAATACCTGAATCCGAAACGCATCAACTTCGTCTTGAAAGCGATGAGCAGGCCGTAAAAATTATCACCATTCACAAAAGTAAAGGTCTTGAGTTCCCTGTTGTGTTTTGTCCCTTTGCATGGGAGGGGTCCTTAATTGAAGACCGCGAAATTCTGTTCCATGACACGGATAAAAATGAAACCCTCACTCTTGATCTTGGTTCAAAAAACTTCGGCACACACCTTGCCATTGCTCAAAATGAACGCCTGGCTGAAAACCTGAGGTTGCTTTATGTGGCAATAACACGAGCGATACATAAATGTTATCTTGTATGGGGTAGATTCAATACCGCTGAAACTTCTGCCATGGCTTATCTGTTACATTACAAAGGGCAACCAGAAGATATTTTAAGGGAAAATCTGCTGACATCTTTAAGAGAAGATGTTTTAGCAAAAAACGAAGAGGATTTGCTCCAAGACTTAAAACAGCTGTCAAACAGGTCGGAAGGGTCAATAAAAATTGTTTCGCTACCGCTTGGTGAAAGTATGGAATACTTGGCAGGTGAGGGTAATAAGGAAGAGTTGTCTTGCAGACATTTTTCAGGAAAAATTGATACCACATGGAACATTTCCAGTTTTTCACATCTTATATCACAACGGGCAATGGATAGCGAACTTCCGGATCGTGATGTATACCATGATCTGTACACACCCATAGCGGAAAGCGATTTGCAGTTATATAAAAAAGAAAACATTTTTTCATTTCCAAAAGGTATCCGGGCCGGGATATTTTTCCATGACGTTTTTGAACATCTTGATTTTGCTGAAAGCTGTACAGAAGAAAAAATAAAATTGATATCAAAC
Organism: Desulfobacteraceae bacterium; assembly: GCA_029857875.1. GTDB lineage: Bacteria > Desulfobacterota > Desulfobacteria > Desulfobacterales > UBA11574 > UBA11574. The sequence continues at coordinate 2,603 of JAOUGB010000121.1, forward strand.
AAATTAAAGGAATACAGATTTGAATCCAAATGGCAGCAACCTGTCTCTACAATGGTGGACAATGTTCTTTCAGTACCACTTTGCATAAACAAGACCACTTTGATGCTTTCTTCCGTTCAATGCCGCAACAGGATCAATGAAATGGAGTTTTATTTTCCACTGAGACCTTTGTTGCCGAATCGACTCAGAAAGATATTTGCCGATTATGGCGGCATCGATCTTGTTGCTGATTTTCCGGACCGTCTTGGTAAACTCAGTTTTTCTTTAACCAAAGGTTTTATGAAAGGGTACATCGATATGGTTTTTTATGAACAGGATCGTTTTTGGTTGGTGGACTGGAAATCGAACTTTTTAGGAAATAGCGTTGAAGAATATGACAAGAATGTTTTAAATAATGTGATGAGCAGGGACTTTTACATTCTGCAATATCATTTATATGTTACAGCACTTCATCAATACCTTCAGTTGATAATACCTGAATTTAGCTATGAACGACATTTTGGCGGGGTATTTTACATCTTTATAAGAGGGGTGGACCCAGACAAAGGGCCGGAATTCGGTGTTTACAAAGATATTCCTGATGCAACTCTTGTTGATGCTCTTCTTAAGGAACTTATATTAGAAGAAAAATAACCCAGGGCGGATGAACCGGTTCAAAATTGAAAATTGACGATTGAAAATTGACGATTAATTTAAACGCGTCGCCTTTTAATCAATATATTAAATGAACAAAAATAATATAACCCATTTAATTGAAACAGGATATCTATCTGAAATAGACGTTCACTTTGGTAAGTTTATTACAGGTCTCGATAAAAATGATAATCCGGATATTTTTATTGCAGCTGCCCTTGTCAGCCGTGCAACCGGCGACGGAGATGGGTATCTTGACCTCAATTCTATAACTCGAAAACCGATCCTTTCAGATATTAATGGTGAAAATAGGTTTAAAAGTCCTCAACTTTCAGAGTGGTTAAAAACTTTAAGCCAAAGCCGGGTGGTGGGAAGACCCGGTGAATTTCGTCCCCTGATACTCGACGAAAAAAACAGACTTTACCTTTATAGATATTGGGATTACGAAAACAGACTTTCAAATACAATCAAAAGCCGTATCAAGGAAGATATTCAGGGAATAGATAGATCCATTTTAAAGGACAGCCTGAACAGGCTTTTTCCAAATAATGGGACTGATGAATTCAATTGGCACAAAGTGGCAGGGGTTATCGCTGCGTTTAAAAAGTTTTGTGTCATTACCGGAGGTCCGGGAACCGGCAAAACTTTCACAACGGCAAAAATTCTTGCTCTTCTATTAGAGTTATCCCGAAAAAATAAACTCAGTATTTTACTCGCGGCGCCCACAGGAAAAGCAGCGGCAAGAATCGGTGAATCAATTAAAGCTGCAAAAAAAACACTCAACTGCAGCGATGATATTATCGATGCCATACCTTCCGAAGCATACACGATCCATAGAATGCTGAAAACAATTCCTGGTTCTCCATATTTTTACCATAATGCTGAAAATCCTCTCACTGCCGATATCGTAGTGGTGGATGAAGTTTCAATGGTGGATCTTGCATTGATGTTCAAACTCCTTTCAGCTGTGAAGAATGATGCCAGAATCATACTCATTGGAGACAGGGATCAGCTTGCTTCAGTGGAAGCAGGTTTTGTAATGGCAGATATCTGTGACAGGGACAATGTCCACTTATTTTCAGAATATTTTTACAAACAGTTTGAGAAGCTAACCCAGTGTAAAATGGAAGTCTCGAGTAAGAAACTTAAAGGCAATCCGGGCCTTTATGACTGCATGGTTGTTCTAAAAAAGAGTTATCGATTTGCGGATACCAGTGGAATTGGAGAATGCAGCCGAGCTTTAAATAACGGCAAATTTGATGAAACTTTCTCGATCCTTAAAAGCAATTCAGATCAAATTGATTGGAAAAAAATCTCAGGCCCTAACGATCTTTCAATGGCCCTTCCACAAGAAGTCATCAATGGATATTCAGATTATCTTAATTGCCGTGATCCTCACAGAGCACTTGAGCTCTTTAATCGATTCAGGATACTCTGTGCCGTCAAATTTGGCGCATTGGGTGTTATTGAAATAAACAGATTGACGGAGGAAATATTAAACCGGAACGACCTTATCGAACTCGATAATTTATCAACCTATCCATGGTACAGAGGAAGACCTGTTCTGATTTCGCGTAACGATTACAACTTGGAACTTTTCAATGGAGATATCGGAATCACCATGCCTGAACCGGATTCAAAAAGCAAAAATTTGTATGTTTACTTTTCAGGTATTTCCGGTAAACTCAGGCGGTTTCTTCCACATCGGCTTCCGGAACACGAAACAGCTTATGCAATGACTGTTCACAAAAGTCAGGGATCAGAGTTTGAGACGGTCCTTCTTGTTTTACCGAACCAGGATTATCCTGTATTAACTCGTGAACTGTTTTACACAGGGATTACCAGAGCCAAAAACCATATTTCGATTTGGGGCAAAGAAGAGATCATTAAAACCACCATATTGCGTAAAATTAACCGTAACTCAGGGTTGAAGGATGCGTTGTGGGAAAATACGATAGGCTAAGCAGTTCAGAGTTCACGGTTCCAAGTTGAATATCCCTTTTTTTAAGAAAATAAGAAGGTCGGCAGTTCCCATCATCTCCAAACTTCTGATCCCTGGTCGCCTCCGGCGCCGCCAAAGGCGGGTAAACTTCTCACCTTCCGGCTTTCTGATCCTAATTTCAAAGGCTTCCGGAAAACAGCGTGTCCAGATAAAATTTAGTGATGGGATCGACATTCTCGAAAGTATGCGACTTGTCTTGATTTTTCATGGCCATTTCTATTCGGATATCTGTGGCCAGGATTTTGCCCAGCTCCACACCGAATTGATCAAAGGGATTTATGCCCCAGACAAAAGCTTCAAAAACCGTTTTGGCTTCATAAAAGGCAAGAAGACGACCGATGTTTTCAGGAGAGAGCTCATTTAAAAGAATGGTTGATGACGGCCGGTTTCCTGAAAAAAATTTTGCAGGATTTGCGTCTTCCTTTCCTTGGGCAAGGGCGGTAGGTTGTGCAATGAGATTTGACCAGAGTTCTTGATGGTTGGTCACCCCTTTTGATTGGTTCTGATACTGTATATAATAGGGATCAATGACACCGATAAAATCAATGGGAAAAGGCCTACCCTGATGCGCAAGCTGAAAGAATGAATGCTGCGCATTGGTGCCCGGTTCTCCAAAAATGATACCCCCTGTTGGCTCATCCAGTGTGTTGCCGTCTTTGGTGACGGATTTGCCGTTGCTTTCCATACTGAGTTGTTGGATATGGGCCGCGAGTTTGGAAAGCGGTGACGCATAGGGGATAATAGCTTGTGCTGGATAACCCAAGAAATTGTTGTTCCAAACCGAAATTAAAGCCGCCACGAGTGGAATATTTTTCCTTTCCGTTGCATGCCGGGCATGCAAATCCATTTCTTCAGCGCCTTTTAAGAACCGTTCAAACCGCTCATACCCGAGATAAAGGCTCAGCGGCACACCGCCTACGGCAGAGGTAACACTGTATCTTCCCCCGATGAAATCAAACATATGAAATGAGGAAAGAACCGGGTTAGCGGGGTCATCTCCGGGAGACCCTTTGCTGGTCACCGTTACAAAATGTTTTGCGGGATCAAGACCCTTTTCTTCAATAAAAGCGCGGACCTGATTGGCATTGGCCATGGTTTCCGCAGTGGTATAGCTTTTTGAAATGACAATCCAAAGGGTTCTTTCAACATCTATGATAGAGGCAATCTTCCCGAAGTTATGGATGTCGACGTTTGAAAGAAACATCATTTCAATATTCTTGTCCGCCAGAAAATGGAGAGCATTGGCAACGAATTCGGTGCCAAGGTATGAGCCTCCGATTCCGATAACGACCACGGTATTAAATGGTTTCCCAGTGGATCCGGTGGTTTTTCCCTTATGAATGGCCGAAACGAATGTTTTAATATCGTTTCGAACTTTACGTATTGAAGGCATGACATCTTTACCGTCGACCAAAACAGGATCATTTGAAAAATTTCTTGCCGCCGTGTGAAGCGCCGGCCGATTTTCCGTAACATTGACTTTTTCACCACTGACCATTTCGTCAAACCGCTGCTTTAGCTTTATAGATTCAGCCAATTCGATCAAGAGATCCATAGTTTTTTCATCGATTCTCTGGCGGGAAAAATCATAGAAAATTCCGGCAGCTTTTAAAGAATATTTTTCAAGACGGCTGTTGTCCGTAAGCAGGTGTTTTAAATGTTTTTCAGGGAGATTCATGATATCGGTATGTCGAATCAATCGATTCCAGGTCGGATTTTCATTGTGTTTAATCTTGGTCATGCGGTCCTC
>JAOUGB010000122.1 GCA_029857875.1 Desulfobacteraceae bacterium
TCGGATCTTTCCACAAGGTCCACCGGATACCCCTGATGGGCCAGTGAAACAGCGGCTGTCATTCCGGCAATTCCGCCGCCGATCACCATCGCCGAATGGGATACCGGAAGATCCGTTTGTTTCAATGGCGCTAAAAGATTCGTTTTTGCTACGGCCATTCGAATAAGATCCTTGGCTTTTTCGGTGGCTGCATCCGGGTCGTTTGCATGGACCCAGGAATTATGATTTCTGATATTTGCCATTTCAAAGAGGTATTTGTTCAAACCCGCATTGATCAGTGTTTCCTGGAACAACGGTTCATGGGTCTTGGGTGTGCAGGCTGCCACAACCACACGGTTGAGACCCTGTTGTTCGATAATATCAGACATATTATCCTGGGTATCCTGGCTGCAACTAAATAAGTTTTCTTCTACATAGGCTACATTCGGTAAGGTTTTGGCATATTCTGCCACTTCCGAAACTCTCACCACACCACCGATGTTAATCCCGCAGTTGCATACAAATACACCAATTTTAGGCGGCTCTTCACTAACATCCCTTTCAGGGGGCAGCTCAAGGATCTTGGTCCGGGTGTTGCGGGCCGACGCCAAATGTTCTGTTGCCGCACAGGCCGATGCGCTGGCTTCCATCACCGACTGGGGGATATCCTTGGGGCCGGTGAACGCACCACAGGCATAGATTCCTTCCACAGAAGTCGCTACAGGATGGAAACTGTCGGTTTTCGTAAAAAGATATTCATCAAGATCGACGCCGATACGCTTTGAAAGATCCGCAACATCCTGATTGGTCTCGAGGCCCACGGACAGGACAAACATGTCAAAGACTTCCTCTTTGATGGTACCGTCTTCCTGGATATACCGAACCGACACATCATCGGTGCCAGGTACCGGATCTATGGTGTGAATCCGGGATCGGACAAATCTGACCCCTTCTTTTTTAGCATTTTCATAATACTTATCAAAGTCTTTGCCGTGGGTTCGCATATCCATATAAAAAACCGCGCAGTCGAGCGGATCGCTGCTGTGCTCTGTCGCGATCACTGTCTGCTTAATGGCATACATGCAGCAAACCGAGCTGCAGTAGGCATTGTCGCAACGGTTGAGATCCCTGGATCCCACACATTGCAACCAGCCTATTTTTTTCGGTTCTTTATGGTCGGACGGTCTGACCAGATGCCCTGCATAAGGGCCCGTGGCGGAAAGAATCCGTTCAAATTCCAAAGAAGTGACCACATTGGGCAAACTGGTATAGGCATAAGTATCAAACCGGCTGGGATCGAATGTCTCAAACCCCGGCGCCAGAACGATGGACCCCACGTCAAACTCGATAATTTCCTCTTTTTGTGAATGATCAATGGCGCCAACAGGGCAAAAATCGGCGCATATTTTACATCCGTCGGTTTTAAAATGGACGCATTTGGTCCGGTCAATGGCCGGTGTATTGGGGACCGCCTGGGCGTATGGGACATAAATCGGTTTTCGGCCTTTGAGACCTGCGTCATATTCCGAAGGTATCTTCACAACCGTATGTTTTGTTATATGGTCTCCAATTTTATCAACGGTGATATGCCCCGTGGGACAGACAAAAGCACAGGCTCCGCAGGCCATACATACATCCGTTTGGATATGGAACGGGGTGTCCACCTTCATCTCCGCCCCTCGACCGGTGAGGCTGATGGCACTGTTGCCCATTCTGTCACAGATACGGGTACACAGCCCACAAAGGATGCAGGTGTCGTCTTTAATCTTAAAGCGGGTTTCTTTAAGGTTGTATTGGGCAGCAAGCTCCTTGATGATGGGCACATCCGGACAACGGGCAAGTAGTAATTCCACATTCAACTTTCTGCCCTCGTGTACCGTTTCGGTGTCGGTTTTGACCTCCATGCCTTCCCAGATGGGATAGTTACATGCAGTTACAAAACGTGTGCGGCGTCCGTCAAAAAGCTCCACGGTGCACAGACGGCACATTCCGGCGGGTTCGAGCGCTTTATGGTGACACAGCGTCGGAATTTCGACCCCGTATTTTTCAGCAACTTGAAGAATATACTGCCCTTCCTCTCCCTGAACTTTTTTCCCGTTAAGCTTAAACGTAATCATGAATTTTAACCTTATCGTATCCTTTGATTATTGGATGAGTATTGCATCGAACTTACAGGCATCGTAACAGATGCCGCACTTTATGCACTTTCCCAAGTCTAAATGATGAGGTTTTTTCTTTTCACCTGTAATGGCTTCCTCGGGACACCGTTTGGCACAAAGGGTGCAACCGTTGCATGCCTCCTCGTCAATTTCATAGTGAAACAAAGGTTTGCAAACGCCCGATGGGCACTTCTTGTCCTTAATGTGGGCGTCATATTCATCTCGAAAATAAAGTATCGTCGTCAGTACAGGATTCGGCGCCGAGGTCCCCAGTCCACAAAGGGAAAACTTCTGGATCATCATACCCAGTTCTTCCAAAAGCTCGATGTCGCCTTCTTTACCGTTTCCTTTGCAAATATCGGTCAGAATATCCAGCATAGCTGTAATCCCTTCACGGCAGGGGTTGCACTGACCGCATGATTCCTCTTTTAAAAAATCCACAAAATACCGAGCCACGTCCACCATACAAGTGTCCTGGTCCATAACAATCATGCCGCCGGATCCCATCATGGAACCGACTTTGATTAATTCATCAAAATCGACACCCAGACCTAAAAATTGCTCGGGGATGCACCCGCCCGAAGGACCGCCGGTTTGAACCGCTTTGAATTTTTTCTTTCTGGGGATACCGCCCCCGATGTCAAAAACGATCTCCTTAAGGGAGATCCCCATGGGAACTTCCACCAGGCCGGTGTTCTTCACCTTACCCACCAGGCTGAAAACTTTCGTTCCTTTACTGTGCTTTGTCCCCATTTTGGCGTAATTGTCGGCTCCCGTTAAAAGAATCGCCGGAACATTTGCATATGTCTCTACATTGTTCAAGTTTGAGGGATTCTCTCTGAACCCTTTCTCCACTGTATGGATATATTTGGCCCTGGGTCTGCCCACCTTTCCTTCCAGAGAAGCCATTAATGCTGTTGATTCACCACAGACAAAAGCTCCGGCTCCGGTTGAAATCTTGACGTCAAAGCTGAAATCAGATCCTGCGATATTTTCGCCAAGAAGCCCGTATTTCTTCGCACTTTTAACAGCAGTTACCAGTCTTTTCACCGCAAGGGGATATTCATTTCGAACATAGAAAAACCCCCGACTTGAACCGATGGCCCGTGCAGCAATCAACATGCCTTCAAGAACGCTGTGTGGGTCGCCTTCTAAAATGCTTCGGTCCATGTATGCACCGGGATCACCTTCATCGGCATTGCAAATGATGTATCTTTCACCGTTGTGCTTGGCACAAGTCTCCCATTTGATGCCTGTGGGGAAACCGCCCCCACCGCGCCCCCTTAACCCCGAGTCCTTAACCGCCTGGATGATTTCTTTGGGCTCCATATCCTTTAGTGCTTGAATAAAGGCTTGATAACCTCTCCTGGCGATATATTCTTCTATGCTGTCAGGATCGATGTAACCACAATTCCGCAAAGCAATCTTTACTTGTTTGTCAAAAAATGAAACATCTTCTAAAAAAGGAATCTCCTCTAAGGGCGTAACTCCAGCCATGGGATTTTGTATGCCATCTTCCAGAAATGAACGCGGATCTTGCATCTGCCCCAGGATCCACTTTTTATTGAAATTGCCTTCCCTATAATCCTGAATCATATCCAGAATTTTATCTTCCGTTATATTCTTATAAAGAAGCCGAGGCTTCCCTTTTTCGAATATTTCAACCAGCGGTTCCAGTTCGCAGAAACCGATACAGCCGGTCTGGTTAATGCTAACGCCGTTGTTACCGGGAAATTCTTTTGCAGCCTTTTCCAGTGATGCTTGGGCACCAGCAGCAATGCCACACGAAGCTATCCCAACGTTAACCTTAACCGCTTCCGGATAATAAAGCTTCTTGCTGTAATTCTCACTGATGACCTCTAGATCTTTTGCAGACTCGATTTTCATCATTCGTGCCTCTATAGTGTGTTATTCATACTTTTCTAAAATTTTATCTACCTCAGTATAAGCGATGCGACCATGCGTATCTTCATTAATCTTAACCACTGGCCCTAAACTGCAACAGCCGATACAGCGTACCGATTCAAGGGTAAATCGCAGATCCTCTGTGGTTTCGCCATCCTCTATGTTCAAAGATTCTTCAAGCTTTTCACGTATTCTCTCACCACCCCTGACATGACAGGCTGTGCCGAGACAGATCGAAATAATGTTCCTGCCTCTCGGCTCAAGACTAAAAGTGCTGTAAAAGGTGGCTACGCCATAAATCTGGCTGAGAGGAACCCCAATACTGGTGGAAAGATATGTTAAAGCCGGTGTTGGAAGATAGTTGTAACGCCTCTGAATTTCCTGAAGCATCATAATCAAATTTTCTTTGTCATTGTTAAAATCTTCCTCGATAATCCTATCGAGCTCCATATAATCTATTTCCGTTGTTTCAATGCTTTCCGCCAAACATGGATCGCTCATATGTTTACCCTCCTGATACAACAAACTGAAATCGATGCAACGATTTTATAATGACTTAGACTGATTTTGGGGCATTGGTATGTTTGTAACCGGGCAGTTTTCAACACAGTTGCCACAGCCTGTGCAAAGGTCCATATTAATACTGCGTGGACGCTTTCTAACTTTTACTTTGAAGTTCCCGGCAGATCCTTCAACAGATTCCAGATCCGCATATGTGATAATTTCGATGTTCAGGTGCCGGCCGACCTCGACCAGTTTCGGTGAGATAATTCACATGGCACAATCATTGGTGGGAAACGTTTTGTCCAGCTGGGCCATCACCCCCCCGATGGACGGTGATTTTTCAACGAGATAGACATAATATCCCGCATTGGCAAGATCCAGGGCAGATTGCATTCCAGCAATGCCGCCCCCTACGACCAGAACCGATCCGATTACATCGTTGGCCATCGTTCGATCCTCCTGTAAAAAGAGCAATTTTGGGGAAATAACATGGGACGCAACAATTCACTTGTCATGGAAAAAAATCAAGTTGTTTAACTATAAGGAATCAAAAGTTTTGTCAATAAAATTCTATGGGTAAGACAATGTGATATACGACTGAAAAATCTAATTCCGCATAATAGCGTGACCATTTAAGATGTGAGGTTAGGATTTCATAAAATATTTTGTCCTTCACAGCCATTTTTTTGTTTTGTGAAACCGGTTCTTTCAATTGAATAAAAATTATGATATGGATTGCTTGGTTAAATTACAATTTAGATAAATACACACCATTTCACCATTTAAAAAGGTCTTGCCATGACACAAAGAGACGATGACAGAACAGATAAATTTTATGAAAATCAGGAAGACAATAATTATAATGAACAATATTCACTATGGAAAGAAGAAAAAAAGCTAAAATTCGGAACAAACACACCCAAAATGTCTGGAAAAATCCCTTTGTCAAGATTTGGTGTCGGATTTTTGATTCTGCTAATTCTTTTAATGTTGCTGTTTGCCAGACATCGAAGCACCGTGCTTGAGAATCGAATTGCCGCATTGGAAAAAAGTGTAAAAAATTTTGAAGAAATGGTTGATAAGTTGAACGTGGTTGATAACCGGGTGGCGCAAGTTTGGGAACAGGCCCAAACGTTTCAACAGTTCAAGGAGCGCTTTGACCGATCTGAAGCAGCTTTAACGTCAAGAATGGATCAAATCGTGATAAACCTTAGCAGCCTTCAAAAACAGATGCCTAAAGTCAGAACTCAGAAAACCGAAACTTCAAAAACCGCAAAAATATCCAAGAAAACCATTGGAAATCGATATCACATTGTTAAGCCCGGTGAAACATTGTACCAGATCGGACCTCAGTATGGTTTGACAGTAAAAAAATTGCGTCAGCTCAACAAACTAGGTGATGGCGATACCATCTATCCGGGACAAAAGCTTGTGATAGGTCCTTGAGTCTGTTATAAGCGGTAAACTTTAATGCGTACAGGAAACACTATACCTTTAAAAAAAGTTGCGTCGGCCTCCTAATTCAAAGGCTCTTTAGCAACATTCGGGTTCGAAACTTGAGTTAATTATAACAACAAAGGCAGAGCTCATGGACTCTGCCTTTGTTGTCTGTTGGTTTCTTCGGTTGACTATTTAAAGGTCCTTCATAACATCTTACTGCCGAGAAAATACTCCTGCCTTGGTTTTAATCGAAAAACACTTTGTTTTTATCGGAAATTTTGTATCCTAAAGCTAAAAGTATCTTTCGCATGGTTTCCATTCTGCATGGCATCCCATTTTCAATCCGTGTAATAGTAATGGGAGATATTCCAGCTTTTCTGGAAAGCTCGGCCTTGCTCATCATGAGAGATTCTCGAATTTTTTTTAGGCGATTTTGGCTCATTGAACAAAATTTCTAACCATCTTTAATTTATGGTACAATTTTTAATTATATCATAAACTTGTATTTTATTAATGTCAAGAAGAATTATATATAATTTATATATAATTCTATTGAATTAGAATATATTGTATTTCATTAAAACAAGTTACTATATATTGTGCCCTAAAAATTTATTATATTCTTAAAAATCGGATTGCTTAAATAAAACTTTTGTTTAAGTCACTCTGTCAGGGATTTAATCCCGACGTTCCTTTGATGACAGGCTTGGGTCAAAATTGTTATCGCAAGATTTATTGGATGACAGGTTTTCAGTATTCAGGTGCGAAATTTGAGTAATGTAGAAATTCCGAGATGATTCGTTTCTGCACAACGTTGACTCGGTTTAGGGTTTGGTGATATGGGTAAATCTAAGGTTGGTTTTTTCGACATCCAAACGAATACAAATGATTCAAGTTTTTAATCAGGATGTCGATAAATTGATAAGATAAATCATTGATCTGCTTTCGGGCAAACCCAAGCACGGAAAAACATCAAAGGT
>JAOUGB010000123.1 GCA_029857875.1 Desulfobacteraceae bacterium
CTTTCTAACGATCTCTAAACCACTCAAATAGTACACGCTTTTCAAAAAAGATGATCCATTCCGCTCCCGCTCTCCGAGCCGAAGACTGATCTATAAGCGCTTACAATAAAAACTCCCCGACCCCTTAACTATTTTCTATTTACTATTTACTATCTAATTTTCAAATGTATCCTTTCTGCCCCAAAAACAACAAAATCTCCTGAGCGGCTTCATCAGGTGTAAGATCGGAAGTATCGATTCTCACCTCCGGTGATAAGGGGATCTCGTAGGGATCATCAACCCCGGTAAATCCTTTGATCAACCCGGCCCGGGCCTTTGCATACATCCCCTTTCGATCTCTTTTTTCACAAACTTTTATAGGGGTGGACACATGCACCTCGATAAATCCGCCATAGTTTTCGATGGCGTTCCTGATTTCCGTTCTGGTGCCATTGTAAGGTGCAATGGGTGCGCAAATGGCAATGCCGCGATTCTTGGTTATCTCACCGGCCACAAAACCGATGCGCCGCACATTGGTATCTCTGTCCTCTTTGGAAAAACTGAGCTGGCTCGACAGATTTCGACGTACAATATCGCCGTCCAACAAAGTGACCGGCCGATCCCCCATTTCCAGAAAGCGTGAATAGAGCACTTGGGCAATGGTCGATTTTCCCGCACCTGATAGGCCTGTTAAAAATATTGTAAAGCCTTGTCTATCCGGGGATGGATATGCTTTTTTCAATTCAACCACTACCTCTTTGAACGTTGCCCACTCCGGTATTCTACGTCCTGTTCTGATTCGCTCACGAATATCAGAGCTTGAAAAAGAAATATACTGCTCCCCCTCGGGTATCTGATCTGAAGAACGATACTCATCTTCAAAAGGCAAATAGACAAGTTCTTCAAAAGGAATAATGGTCACACCGATTTCTCCGCTGTGTCTCTCAGTCAATTCTTGGGCCGCATGGCTCTCGTAAAATGGTTTCCCGGCCGCATCTGTTCCCGGACTGGCATGGTCTCGTCCGACAACAAAATGAGTACAACCATAATTTTTAGCAATGATGGTATGCAAAAGCGCCTCTTTAGGGCCGGCCAAACGCATGGAAAGAGGAAGCAGGTTCAGTACAAAAGAATCCGGCGGATAATGTCGGGTCACAGCCCTATAGCATCGGACTCTCGTGTAATGATCAAAATCGCCGGGTTTTGTCATTCCGGTAACCGGAAGAAGGAGTAGATTGGCCTTGGCCTGCCGCATGGCTTTTACCGTCATTTCAAACTGAAGACGCTGGATGGGGTTTCGTGTCTGAAATCCTAAAACTCTCTTCCATTTTAGTTTTTGATACACACGCCGGATTTCCTGCGGTGTCATACGAAGTTGTTTGAAGTCAAAGTGAAGGGGTGTGCTGAGGACCTCGAGTTTACCCCCGATGTAATAATCACCTTCAGCACTCAATAGATACTTGACACCCTGATGCGTTATGTTGGTGGTACCATATACCAGCGATGCTTCTTTTTCCCGATCCACCGGCCACATATCTTCAATATGCATGATGGCCAGCAAGAATCCTTCGTGATCTCTTAACGCCACCGATTGGCCGACTTCCAAAGTTCGTGCCTTTGTGTCGGAAATGCCAAGGCATATCGGTAGGGGCCAAAGAACGTTGCTTTGCAGTCGCATGCGGTCAAGCACAGACTCATAGTCAGGTCGGGTCATAAAGCCGTCAAGGGGAGAGAAGACCCCTGTTGCCAAGAGTTCGAGATCACAAAGTTGCCGGTCATTCAAGGTAATCTCCGGCAGGTTCAGGGAAATCTCCTTGAGTGTGCCGGCCCGCTCTTCATCGACGATCAGTTGGACAGGCGGTCCACCGTGATATTCAATTGTTGATGCATTTTTCATTCAAAAGCTTCCAATCACCTGTTTAATGGTTAACCGAAAAGGCTGTTTTTTTGTTTAACCGAAATGTTGAAGAATTTTAATTAGAATGGCGCTCCTTGTCAAGGAGAATAGAGGCAGGGTTGGCATCATTGATTAAAAAGAAAAAAGCGGCCGACCAACTTATGGAAAAGCCGATCAAGCCGCCTTTTGTCAATGATTAGAGATGTCCTTAAACCGCGTCTTTGAGTTTCTTTCCAGCCTTGAAAGTTACAGCATTTCTTGCCTTGATCTTCAAAGGTTCCCCTGTCTGAGGATTACGCCCTTTCCGGGCCTTTCTTCGAACTTTTGCAAAAGTACCAAATCCCACCAATGTAACCTTGCCGTCTTTTTTCTTCAGCGCTTTTGTAACATTTGCCATGAAAGATTCCAGGGCGGCGCCAGCTGCAGCTTTAGAAATTTTTGCATCCGTTGCCATAACTTCGACCAATTCTGCTTTTGTCATTTGCTCCCTCCTTTACTTAATGGTTCATTCATGCATTGTCCCTCTTTTTTACCGGTTACAGCAACAAAATTATAAAGTCAACAAGTAAAACCCCGTCAAATAAGGATTTAGGTAAAAAAACATGCTGACGAAATAAAAGCGTCACCAATTGAGTGGGTGGTGAGTTTATATTTATTGAATCGATTCAAGATTGTCTATGCACGATTCAGGGAATAGCCATTGGTGGCGTGGCAGAGATGATGCAAACCTGCTCACTTCATCAATGGTGACACCACTTCGTACAACAGCTTCATATTCTATGTCGAGGATTTTGTTTTCGAAGACGCTGGCATACCGTTGTATCGCTATTTCCCGAGTCGGAGGTTTCGTCATGTCTTTGGCATTAGTATAAAGCGCTTTTAAAAACAAATGGCCATCAGAATCGCGGGAGAGCATCGACATGGCCTTTGCGGCAAGAATCATCGCTCTCTCTTTACAGACCTTCCAGCTGTTCTGTTGCTCAACGAACCCGCTAATTGCGGCGGTTATTGTACGCATTAGATTAATTCGCCGTGCAGCCAATAGACAGCATAGAGCAACCCAAGCCGCTGCCTTTGGATCCGAGTCAATTTTTTCTAAATTCGTCGTGTAGTTTTTCAAAACAAGACCATAAGGCTGATAGCATTTCCGACATAAATGCCCGGCCCCCAATGGGTTCGGGTATTTTTTATCCCGAATAGTAAAAAAGGGATATTTTTTCTTGCATTTCTGACAGATCGGCATCTTTTTTCCGGTATTTAAAGTCTTTAAACCCAGTATGCCAAGCTTTTTTTTCAACGATGGGATTTGTTTTAGACTTGACTAACACAGGTGAACCGAAAGAGCAATTTATTATGTTTTATCCTTGACGATTTTATAAAAATTACGGTTTACTTTTTTCAAAGGAATTACCCAAGGACCAAACTATATAAGGTCGCCTTACAAAGTTTTATGAAACCATTAGATAAAGGAGGATAAACAATGTCGGACACCTTAGATAAAGAGATGGCATTGGCTTTTGCAAAGATGTCCAAATCAAGCGCTTTGAACAGGTTATATGCGGCAAAAGTTAAAAGAGAGGGAAATGTTTTGCTTTCCAAATTGCTGTATTCCATCTCATGGTCAGAAAAAATTCGTGCTCGCCGCTCATTAATGTATATCAGAGGTAAAATTGGAGATCCAACTGAATATCTGAAGCGTCTGTTACACATCAAGCAAGAGAACGTCTCCATAAAATACCCGAAAATTTCCCGACTATCTATTGATACAGGGAAGAAAAAAGCTTCCGAAGCGTTTGATCAATTCAGTAAAGTGGAAAAAATCCACCTAAAACTTTTAAAAGAAGCACTTAAAGGAAGTACCGATGAGTCAACAAAGTATTATGTCTGCCAGATCTGCGGCTATATTGCCGTGGACAAGATACCTCCAAAATGTCCGGTCTGCAATGCTGTTCAGGAAAAATTCAGGATGGAGGATTAAGCGTATCCAGATAAGATTTTAGAGACTCAAAACGCTGAGGTGTTTTAAGTTCATTACCGGAATCGTGGTCTGTGATACTCACAATAACCGGTTCGTCCACGGATTCAGGCAAATGAAGTTCATCATCGGCGGTGATGGTGACAAAGGCGTCATTTCCTTTATACTCGACTCTTTTGACATACCACTCGAAACCACTACAGCTCGATGATATCTTGAAACCATATGCTTCCATTATTTGATCAAGTTCCATTTTCTTCTCTTTTTTTAAGTATTTCAGGGATCGGGGTGTTTTTTATTTATTAAAGGTAAAATCATGCTGTAATACAATTACAAATGTTCAGGCTGTGTGTCAAGAATTAACCCGGATGAACGCTTGAGTCTGATTCGTTTATATATATTTACTCAAAGGCTTCGTGATAATCCAGGGTTACTCTGTCTCTGGATCTAAAATTGTGGTATATAAAGCATTATTGCAGTAATCCATAAAATTTACCCACCCTTTTCCTAAAAGAGATACGAAAATGGCCCATAATATCGATACATCGAATGCAATGACCATAAAGCTTGAAAACATATTGGATGACCTGCCCGACATGCCGGAATTTGTCGATGACATTCGCAGGGCTCCCAAGAGACATTTTTCGCTTTCAAAAAGTGACACCGTCCTGGCCCTAAAAAACGCCCTCAGATATATCCCTGAGCACTGGCACGATATGTTGGCCCCCGAATTTCTCGACGAATTACTGACACGCGGCAGAATTTATGGATACCGCTTCAGACCTCCCGGCAGGATTACCGGTCTTCCCATTGATATATACAAGGGACGGTGTGTTGAAGGCCGCGCCTTACAGGTGATGGTAGACAACAACCTGGACTTTGATATTGCGCTCTACCCTTACGAACTGGTCACCTATGGCGAAACCGGTCAGGTTTGTCAGAACTGGATGCAGTATCTATTGATCAAGCGCTATCTGGAAAAACTCACCCGGGAGCAGACACTGGTGGTTTCGTCCGGTCACCCGCTGGGTCTTTTTGCATCCAGTCCCGATGCTCCGCGAGTTATTATAACCAACGGCCTCATGGTGGGAATGTTTGACGACCAGGAAAACTGGCACAGGGCAGCGGCACTGGGAGTGGCCAACTACGGCCAGATGACCGCCGGTGGGTGGATGTACATTGGTCCACAGGGGATCGTTCATGGGACTTACAGTACCATTCTGAACGCCGCTCGTAGAAAATTTGGAATGTCTTCCGAGGGCGATCTTACCGGACATCTCTTTGTGTCCTCCGGTCTCGGGGGCATGAGCGGCGCCCAGGGAAAATCTGTGGAAATAGCCAGGGGGGTAGGAATTATTGCTGAGGTCGACGACTCTCGAATCCGAACCCGACACGATCAAGGCTGGGTAACCAAAGTTGTTGATACACCGGCTAAATCCTTCCTTTTAGCAAAGGAATACCAAGAAAAAAAAAGCAGCATCGCCATCGCTTTTTACGGTAACATCGTCGACCTGCTCGAATATGCGGTAAAAAACAATATTCCCATAGATCTCCTTTCTGACCAAACGTCCTGCCATGTGGCATATGACGGCGGCTATTGTCCTCAAGGCCTGACATTCGAACAACGCACTGAAATGCTAAAGACCGATCACAACGGA
This sequence comes from Desulfobacteraceae bacterium, assembly GCA_029857875.1. GTDB lineage: Bacteria > Desulfobacterota > Desulfobacteria > Desulfobacterales > UBA11574 > UBA11574. Next base: position 5,510 of record JAOUGB010000123.1, read on the forward strand.
TTCAAAAAAATGGTGGACATTTCCCTGAGACGTCATTATGAACTCATTAATACTCTCGTCAATCGCGGCACCTACTTTTTTGACTATGGGAACAGCTTTTTAAAAGCTGTCTTTGATGCGGGTGTCACGGAAATCTGCAAAAACGGTAAGGACGCTATGAACGGATTTATCTTTCCATCCTACGTGGAAGATATCATGGGACCCATGATGTTCGACTATGGTTACGGCCCATTTCGATGGGTTTGCCTCACTAGAAAGCCCGAAGACCTCGAAAAGACCGATCAGGCCGCCATGTCGTGCATCGATCCAAAGCGACGCTTTCAGGACAAAGACAATTATATCTGGATCCGGGATGCAAAGAAAAACCGCCTTGTGGTTGGAACCCAGGCCAGAATCCTTTACCAGGACGCCCCGGGCAGGATGAAGATTGCCCTGAAATTTAATGACATGGTCCGTAAAGGTGAAATCGGCCCTGTGATGCTGGGCCGGGATCATCACGATACAGGCGGAACAGATTCGCCTTTCAGGGAAACGGCCAATATCAAAGACGGCAGCAATGTTATGGCAGAGATGGCAATCCAGTGCTTTGCAGGAAATGCCTCAAGGGGTATGAGTATGGTTTCACTGCACAACGGTGGTGGTGTGGGCATCGGAAAAGCCATTAACGGTGGTTTTGGTCTAGTCCTGGATGGGAGTGACCATGTGGATAATATCATCCGCCGGGCCATAACATGGGATGTCATGGGTGGTGTTGCCCGAAGGGCCTGGGCCAGAAATAAAAACGCCATTGAAACCAGCATAGCTTTCAACCTGGATGACCCGGAACAGAATCACATCACGCTCCCGTTTATTCCCGACGAAGCAATGATCGAAAAACTCGTATTAGATTCATTGGATAAAAATTAGGCGAAATATAATGTTGACCGAAATGAAATTGAATGCGTTTTTAGACAGAACCGCCTCGAGTGATCCGGTCCCGGGTGGTGGCAGTATTTCAGCCCTGGCTGCGGCCTCTGCGGCCGGTCTCGTGGAAATGGTTGCCAATCTCACCGCCGGCGGAAAGGGATTTGAAGCAACCAAAACAGAAATGAAAGAAATCTCCGGAAAAGCTGCCGCATTCCGGGAAAAATTATCCGAATGTATTGATCGGGATTCCAAGGCATATAACCAGGTGATTTCATCCTATAAGATGCCAAAGAATAATGATGCTGAAGCAAAAACCAGGACCAGGGCCATTCAGGCGGCACTGAAACACGCTGCTGAAGTCCCCCTGTGGGTTGCGTCCGAAACACTGAAGGTCATGTCACTTGCGGAAATCGTGCTTAAAAAAGGCAATCCCAATGCCGTTACCGATGGGCTGGTGGCCGTCATGATGGCCAGAACAGCCATCTTAGGCGCACTGTGCAACGCAAAAATAAATTTGAAATCCATAACAGACACATCATACGTTTCAAAAC
>JAOUGB010000124.1 GCA_029857875.1 Desulfobacteraceae bacterium
TTTTGTTTACGATCAATTAGGGTTTAACAAAAATGGAGTATTACGGCCTCGAGTTCTTTTATCGGAATTTGGTCCACAAAGGCATTTCCGATCTCATTGAGCATTACAAAATATATACGGTCTCCTTTTCGTTTTTTATCCTTTTTCAGGGCATCGAGTATCGATTTTCCTTCAGCTTGGATTCTGACAGGAAGCCCGATCTTCTGAAGCAGTGTTTCAATCCTTTGGGCATCTTTGGACGGAAGATCGCCTCTCTTTACGGAAATTTCCGATGCTACGACCATGCCGGCGCTGACGGCTTCACCGTGAGGAACACCGGTTGTTTTTTCAAAAGCATGCCCGAAGGTGTGTCCAAAATTCAGTTTGCGGCGTTCTCCTTTTTCCAATTCATCCTGGTTTACAATGGCGGATTTAATGATGATGGAATCATAAACCAGTTTCCCGATGACGTCATTATCAAGTGCTAAAGCTTCTTGATAGTGTCTTTCAAGATAAGCAAAGAGGTTTATATCTCCAATGACGGCATGTTTTACGATCTCTGCCAGGCCGCACAAAACTTCTTTTTCAGGAAGGGTATTCAGAAGATTAAGATCACAGATCACAAATTCGGGCTGATTGAAAACCCCGATCATATTTTTATAGTCTTTGAAGTTGACGCCGTTTTTGCCGCCAACACTGGCATCGACCTGAGAAAGGAGGGTTGAAGAGACAAAACCGAACCTTACGCCCCGCAAATAGGTTGAAGCAACAAAACCTGCAATATCGCAAACAATGCCGCCGCCGATGCCGACAATGAATGTTGAGCGGTCAGCCCCGACGGTCACCAGTTTTTCATAGATATCCCGGACCGTATCGAGGTTTTTTATTTTCTCGCCGGTGTCAATGGTAATGGCGGGGTGCGGCGGGAAGTCATTCTCATAAAATTGCTTTACATTTTTGTCGGTGATTAAGACCACATTTTTCGATGGTATGTATTTCCTCAGGTTCCGGAGGGTTTCGCCTACGTGTATGAAGGAATCACCGGTGCTGCCATGAATTTCGAAGGTTTTCATCAAGGGCTCCTGTTTTGTCGATAGTATATTCCTTTATTACCAAAATGCATGAAAAGGGCAATAACAAATCGATGTCACTATTTGTGCCGGTTGAGAAAACAGTTCTTGACAGATATAAAATAATACATTAGAAAACTTAAAATTATTTTATTTGATGAGGAAGTCGATTGATGAACAAACGTTGCGTTTTTAGATTGGATAATGCCTTTGGGCGCTTCTTTTTTATCTTTAGAAGCGTCCATCCGGATCGTTAACGCTTCAGGTTAAACACCCCGGATGGACCAGCACCGGTCTGTCCGGGGTTTATTTTTTTTAAAAGCCCCGGGAATTGATTCTCGGGGCTTTTTTTATGAATTCGCTGAAAGGAGGAATATCATGATTCTCGTGTTGGAGAAGGAGATCACCCAAGACCAGAAGAACAATATCCGAAGTATACTGTTCAGGGAAGGGTATATTGTTCGTGAAATGTCTGAGGCCGGACAGAACATCATCGGGGCTGTCGGCAAAGGAGATAAAAAGGCCAGTTTTTTTGAAGCGCTTCCCGGTGTCGCCAAGGTGGTATCGATTTCGACATCTTTCAAACTGGTCAGCCGGCAACTGCATACCGAAAACACCCGGGTCCAGGTGGGTGATGTGGTTGTGGGTGGAGAGCGTATCACTATTATCGCCGGACCCTGCGCTATCGAGAGCAGGGATCAGGCCATGACCATTGCCAGGGAGGTCAAAAGATACGGAGCCGTTCTGTTTCGCGGCGGGGCTTTTAAACCCAGAACTTCTCCATATTCGTTTCAGGGCCTTCAGGAAGAGGGGCTTAAAATTCTAGCTGAAGTTCGGGAGGCTACAGGTCTTGGTGTTGTGACGGAAATTACCTCGCCGGCCCAGGCGGACATGATGATGAAGTATGTTGATGTCGTCCAGGTCGGGGCACGGAACATGCAAAACTTCGAACTGCTAAAATGTGTCGGCCGCATTGGAAAACCGGTGGTTCTTAAAAGGGGACTGTCTTCTACCATTGAAGAATGGCTGATGTCGGCGGAGTATATCCTTTCCGAGGGCAACGACAACGTCATCTTGTGTGAACGGGGAATACGAACTTTTGAACCGTATACACGTAACACCCTCGATCTTTCGGCCATTCCCGTGCTCAAGACACTCACCCATCTGCCCGTGATCATCGATCCCAGTCATGCCACCGGCATACGGGAGAAAGTCAGCCCCATGGCACGTGCTGCCATCGCTGCCGGTGCAGACGGATTGATGATAGAGGTGCATCACGATCCGGACCATGCCCTTTCCGACGGGGCCCAGAGCCTTTATCCAAAACAGTTCGGCCAACTGATGCGCGACCTCTATGTGATTGCACCGGTTGTTGGAAAACAGATCGATTTTGACTATCTGGATAAAGCCAAAGCCGTTGACTATTTAAGTCGAACCAACGGTTCGGGAATTCAAAGGGCTGCCTTTTTAGGAGAAATGGGGACATTCAGTCATAAGGCCTGTATGCAGTATTTTGGGACTCAGGTGGCCGGTGTGCCTGCACCGTCATTTAAGGCGATTTTTGAGACGGTAAAGACCGGGGAGGTCGATTTTGGTGTGGTACCGGTGGAGAATTCTCTCTCAGGGAGCATTCATGAGAACTACGATTTTTTGCTGGAATACGATTTGAAAATTATCGGCGAAATTAAGCTTCGCATCATCCACCATCTGATTGGTCATCCCGGTGCCAAGCTCGACGGTATCAAGCGGGTCCTTTCTCCCCCCCTGATTTTTCAACAGTGCCGCCAGTTTCTCGAGCAGCATTCTGACTGGGAACTGGTGCCGGTGAAAGACACCGCCAGTGCGGTAAAAGAAATCAGTACAACCAAGAATCCGGGCGATGTCGCTATTGCAAGCAAAGAGGCTGCGGATATCTACGGGATGGCGGTCATTGAGGAAGGTATTGAGACCAACCCCCGAAACTTCACACGGTTTGTCATTATCGGGGCCCATCCATTGGATAAAGGACCGCGTCGTAAATCGTCTCTCATCTTCTCTACCGGGAATCAGCCGGGTGCACTTTACGAGGTTTTAAAAATATTTGCCGAAAACAGCATCAATATGGTGAAACTGGAATCTCGTCCCATTCATGGAAAGCCCTGGGAGTACATGTTTTATGTCGATATCGAGACGGATTCCGAGTCGGAAACCTTTAGACCGGTGCTCGATCAGTTGAACGAAAAAACAGACTATTTTAAAATTTTGGGAAGTTATTGAAACCTAAACTGAGCGTTTCAAATTCGGCAAACTTGACAATCGCTCAATTTAGGTGAAATCCTTGATTGAGCGTAAACGGAACGGGGAATATAATTTTTAAATCCGATGTTGACAATTTAGGTGCCGATGGTTAAAATTCTTTAAATTTTTGATAGTTATTTTTTATTAATCATCTAAGAAAGGAGATAGGAATGTTACGAAAAGCGACATATAAACTGCGTGTTACCCGGAGGGAATCTCTTCATGTTCACGATGAGTTCGATCACCAGCTCATGCTTGTTGAATTGGAAGGTACACCGCTTCACTATGAAGTTGGTGTTGCCGGTGAATTTGTTTCCCGCCGCAGTGTCAACTTTCATGACCGCACTGCCGGCAGCGGCCATATGCAGGGGTATGCCGTCACCAATTTCCAGTATGGTTCGGTCTACAGCAAGTTTGAAGGTGATCGTGACGGGAAAAGCAAGCTCACCACCGGTACGTGGGAGACCTATAAGGGAACGGGCAAGCTGGACAACATCAAAGGCAAAGGTACGTTTAAAGTAACCTCAGGGGATCAACCCGGTGAGTTCGTTCTCGACATGGAAGGTAAATATGAACTTTAATTAAAAACAGTTGCCGTCGTCAATTTTGAAAGTCAATAAAGAAGCCGGACTAATCTCCGGCTTTTTTTATGGCCATATGCTCCTTTGCAAGCTCAATATAGTGTTCGGCGGTTTGTTTGCGTTTTTCGACGGTTGTTTTCGAAAGTTCCTTTTTTAATTCAGCAGGAATACCGGCCACAAGATGATACGGTTCGACCACCTGTCCGTGTTTCACCACCGAGCCGGCGGCCACAACAGCGCCGGTTTTGATCCATGCGCCGCTGAGAACAACTGCATTGATGCCGATAAGACAGTTGTCTTCCACAATACAACCGTGAACAACCGCATTATGTCCCACCGTGACACGCTTTCCGATAACTGCGGGTTTATCATGATCTGTATGTATGGTGCAGTTATCCTGGATATTGGTGCTTTCGCCGATGGTTATCGGGGCCATATCTCCTCTTAACACCGTGCCATACCAGATGCTGGAATTGTCTTTTATGTTAACATCTCCAATGACCATGGCTGTCGGCGCGATAAAGACATTGTTTCCAATGATCGGTTTGCGGCCTTTGTGGCTGAGTATCATAATTTTATCCTCTAAATCTCGCTACACTTTAAAGCTTTCGGATATCCCTGCATACTTTTTGCGCAGATTCGGCTTTTCTATCTTACCGGTGGGGTTGCGCGGAACATCGCCGAAAATGATCCTTCGGGGTCTTTTGTATCTGGGAAGCGTCTGACAAAACACATCGATTTCTTCTTCGATGAGTTTCTCACCGGTCTTTACCTGAATAACGGCGGTGGCGATTTCACCCAACCGTAGACTGGGAAGGCCAATCACCGCAACATCGTGAATTTTAGGATGTGCCTGTAGAAAATCCTCAATTTCAACGGGATATATGTTTTCCCCGCCGGTGATGATAACGTCTTTTTTCCGGTCCACCAGCCAGATAAATCCATCCTCATCCTGCCGGGCGACATCTCCTGTTAACAGCCATCCATCGATCAGAGTTTCACGTGTGGCTTCAGGGTTTTTATAATATTCTTTCATGACACCGGGTCCTTTGACGATCAACTCACCGGGTTGTCCCTTGGCAACAGGATTCAATTGATCATCGACAACCTTGATTTCCCAGTCAAAGCCGGGCAGCCCTATGGCGCCGACCTTGTGCATATTTTCCATTCCAAGATGGACGCATCCCGGGCCGGTGCATTCGGTCAGACCATAGTTGGTATCGTACTGATGATGGGGAAAGATTCTTTTCCATTCCTTGATCAGAGTGGGGGGTACGGGCTGGGCTCCGATATGCATCAGTCGCCACTGATCCAGGGCGTAGTCCTTGAGTTTTATTTCTCCGCTTTGGATCGCAAAGAGGATATCAAGCGCCCAGGGAACCAGCAGCCACACCACCGTCACTTTTTCATCGGAAATGGCTTCCATGATCCATCTGGGTTTGATTCCCTTGAGGATGACACTCCGGGCCCCGACTATGAAATTTCCGAACCAGTGCATTTTTGCGCCCGTGTGATACAATGGTGGGATACATAGGAAGTTATCTTCATGGGTCTGGTTATGATGCAGATTTTCCAAGAAACAGGAAAATTCAAGATTTCTTTGGGTCAAAAGGGTTGCCTTGGGCGTACCTGTGGTACCGGAAGTAAAATACAGCGCTGCTTCATCTGTGATCTTAATTCCAACTTCAGGATTGATGGGGGGGGCGGCTTCAAGCATGTCCTGATAGGCTATTGCATAAGAGGGGGTTAGTTCCTTCGGGCCGACAAAGATATACGTCTCTACGAAACCGTCCAGATCTTCTTTTACTGCGTTAATGCGCTCAATAAATTCTTCACCAAAAATGAAAGCCTTGGCTTCTGCGATTTGAGTACAATGTCGGATGGTCTTTGCCACAAAACGAAAGTTGAGAGGAACGGCCCAGGCACCGGTGCGAAGGATTCCAAAATAGATGGGCAACCACTCGATACAATTGGTCATCAAATGGACCACCCGGTCACCTTTTTTAATTCCCCGGGCAATAAGACTCTGGGCCATCTGATTGGCCTGGTCGTCGAATGCTTTCCAAGTGATTTCCTGACGCCGGTTTTTTTCCGGTTCTCTTTCGATAAGCGCTGTTTCAGACCCATACATACGAGCATTTCGGGCCAGTATCTCTGTAATCAGCATATATGTTCCTTTCGATTTTTCTCCGAGTGGATATCCAACCCGTGTTAGTTGGTCAAGATTCAAGAAGCCATCTCAAAAAATTCTTTTGGCCCAATCTCTGTGTTGGACCCTCGTCTCAACTCCTCGGAATACTGGCGTATGCCTGCGGGTTGAAACTCGGCCCCGCCTTGACCTTGGGCCAAAATCCTATTCTTGAGATGGCTTCTATTTGGTTTCTATTCAGAAATGTCCCTTTTCCGCAATCTCTGCGCCTGCCCTGTGAAATGCAGAGCCTATTTCTCTGGGGTCAATCTGCGGAATTAGTTGTTCCCACCAGGGGGCGGGACGCGTAATTCCTTGATTTCCTTGATCTTACGAAAAATTGCTAATTTCTGCATTGGAAACTGTATTTGTGTCCAATACAGATTTATGGATGGACACTAGAACCTATCTCAAAAATAAGATTAGGGTTCAGGGCAAGGCGCGAAACGGTGAAAAAGCGGAGCATACACGTAGTATGTGAGCATTTTGAACCGTTTCGCAACGCTGCCATGGGCACTTAGATTGTTTTTGAGATAGGTTCTAGTTAATATTCAAGGAATATTGTATCAGAGGTGACATTATTTTTACTATAGACTCAAATGTTGCCCCCATTATTTTCAGCACCGTCAATGAAACGAAGCAGGCCGTGGAAATTAATTGATGTAATATCGTATAGATGCAATGGTTAAAGAGAAAAAAGAAGCATGCGTTCCAACAAGGCATGATTGTTGCATATATCTGTTACCGTTATGAAATCTTTTTTGTTAAAAGGTCATTAAATGGATATCTATGTTGCCAGACAGCCCATATTCGACATAAAGAAATGCATATTTGGCTACGAACTTCTTTTCAGGGCCGACATGTC
>JAOUGB010000125.1 GCA_029857875.1 Desulfobacteraceae bacterium
CTCAAGACAATGAGATACACAATATCTCTTGAATGATGTTGGCTCGGCAGATCTTTTCATTTGACACCTGCATATTTCGAATGTCTGTTTCTATTTGAAATGCCTTGATGGACTTAACCAGGCTTCATCCGAGGCCCCTGCATTTCGTTCAGCAGCTCGATCTGGACCTCTTGAATCTCGACCAAACGCTCCCATTGGCGAGACAATAGATGGTCAAGTTTCTGGTGCAACTGCCGAATTTCGAGTTCCGCTTTTAGATTGATTTGGTAGTCGTGGGATGCTCGAAGGCGATCTTTTGCTTCCTGCCGGTTCTGACTCATCATAATGATGGGTGCCTGTATCGCGGCGAGGCACGAAAGAATGAGATTCAGCAGGATAAAGGGATACGGATCGAATGGTCTGAATGCCCAAATTAATGAGTTGACGGATATCCAGAGTACCAGAATGCAAAAAAATATGATAATGAATCTCCAACTCCCCCCGGAACTTAATGAGAAGTTACGACCATCGGGTTAGCAGACTGAAAGTTCTCCTTGAGCCAGCCGGTGAGTGAAGGATTGGATGTCCTCCAGCTCACGGTCAATAACCGCAATCACGGAATCATGCACATCTTCCGGAAGGGCTTCCGGTTCCAGTATCAGTTGCGCTTCGGCAATCAAAGGCCGGTCAATAGGTTTCCCGATCTGACTGCAAAGCCAAACAGTGACTTCCCTGATACCTCCAACTTCCCTGTAGATGTGAGAGGCGATTTCGTGGCTCAGCAAATTATAAATTTTTCCCACGTGGCTTACCGGGTTCTTTCCGGCGGCTGCTTCCGTAGTTGACGGCCGGTTGAAGGCGATGACGCCATTAACGCGATTTCCTCGACCGACCTGCCCGCCGTCGCCGGCTTCAGCCGAAGTGCCGAGAACGGTGAGGTACATGCCGGCATCCCCGCGTTCGGGATCATCCAAAGTGTTGATAGCCACTGTTACAGAATCCAGGGTCCCTGACTCGTCGGTGATAAACGCCTGTAACTCTTTTTGGATGGAATATTTCCGGTCAAAGTACATCCTTGCATCTTGGATGAAACGGTCGACAAAGGCCATGGCCACCGTCAACGTAAGGTTTTTCCCGAGGCGGTATCCCATAACTTTAATGTCTTCACCGGCTTCGGGAAACGCATTTTTAAAAGAAGGTGCATTCAGGAATTTTTCCGCTGCAAGAACCAGACGTTCGGTTTCGCTCAAAGGCGCATACCCCACACCGGCAGAGGTGTCGTTTGCACCGATGACCTCCCTTGAAAAGATGTCTGTCAATTCAGGTGAACCCGGTTTGATCTCATTCTGAAAGACGATGTGTTTCAATGGATCCACAAAACGCAGATGTTCCCGAAGCCAACGTCGTGCAGTGGACTCGGCGATTTCTCCAATGGGAATATCGATACCGTGATATTCATAGGTAGCTCTATCGCCGAAAATGAGTCGCATCGGTTCCACCACTTTACCTCCCCCGAGTCGTGGGGCTGTTCGTCCTGCCACGAGCAATCCCTTGTCGATATTATGATGAAGGATACGTCCGAAGCGATCCTGGTATTCCCGGCACAATTCCACACTGGTGGCTTCCATTATCGCGTCGCAGATGGAATCGGGATGCCCGATGCCTTTTCGCTCCACCAATTCAACAGGCTGCTCTTCGATGGGTGGGCCGTCTACCTTTTCCACATAAATATTTCTTTGAATGTTCACCATACGTTACCCCTAAAGTCAGCCATCACCACAGGAAAATGGAGTGAAAGCTTCCGGATTTGTCTACGAACCCGTCCTAATGCCCTATTTCGGACCTTACCGCACCGGCTTCTGCCACTCTTTGGCAAAGATCCCTGCAATCCGGTCGACCTGTCCCGGATCGATCTTCAAGGCCTTGGCCACCTCTGAATAGAGGGTCTTGCGGTCGCTGTTTTCGGCATCCACGAGGCCGTTGAGGTCTCTTTTCTCCTTGAGGTTTAGCCCCCCTGTATCTGCCACGGAGAGATAGCCGTCACCCCCTTCATTCAAGGAACCTTTCTGATAATACGGTTTCAGCGCTTGGAAACGGGCTTTCATTTTTTCCTTCAAAGCGCGAATGGTGGGATTGGAAACAGTGGTCACGTCTTCCGCCCATGCACTGGCAGGAGACAAGGCGAACCTGACCTTAAAAGAAAATCCTTTATGGTTTTTGGACTGATTTCCCTTTTGTTCCGGCTTTTTCCCCCGGATATCATTCACAATATCCCCGGCAACAGATTCGACCTTTTCTGCCGGAAAATAAATATTTATGGTCACGCAGGCAAACAGGGTGATCATTGCGAATACCATTGCCATCCACACGGGTTTTTGAAACATTTTCATATGAACCTCCCTTTGTCATTTGACAACCGGGCCCCCCTTGGAGCCGATTCTTTTGATTCTTTTAACCATGTCTTTAAAACTAATACGGTTATCTGGATTCTGATTTACAATATCTACCCCTGAAAAGCTACCTCTTTTTACGAGATACTCTGTACCGCCTTCTCTAATGGTGCCGTTGACCGTGAACACATCGTTTTCCAGATTGGCCTTGATGCCGATCTTTTCATAGGGAAATTTTTTGAATAAAGATGCAAAGGCACCTGCCAACCCCACAAAAGGGCTCTGTCCCCCGCCAATCTGTGCAATGTTTTCTACGGCCTTAACGCTGATTTTTTGGGAAATTCCTTTTTTTTGAACCGTTTCCAGCAAAAGATCGAATCTCTGGGGTTGGCCGTATGCCATCTCAACATCACGAAGTCGACCCTTTAAGACTCCCTCTATGGTTCCGAATGCGGTATCCGTCGTCATTTCGGACAGCAAAAGATCCTCCCATTTTACATTGAGCTTAAAGACCGGTGCTGACGTAAAAACCCCCGAAGCCCCCAGATCGGATAAAATGATGTTGCCTTGGAATACTTCGGCCTTGAGTTCCCCCAGGGTGGTAAGGGTGTGATTTTCGTATCGGACAGGGTCCAGGATACCGGTAAAAGAACCCTTCAAGGGACGCGTCCAGATTCTGGACAGAAGGGGTTGAAGCTTTATTTCGCCAAATTCCATACGGGTATGGATGGTAAGATCCGGACCAAAGAGTTTTTCGACCTGTACGGACCCCAATCTAAGATCCCCGCCGGGAACCTGTATCACGGTGGGAGATTTCACGGATATCCGGTTCGGACCGGTATCCAAAAGGATGCTTAGCGGCTGTTTCGGCAGCAGGGGAATGGTTATGGATTCAACCTCTAACTTGCCGCTGAGCGTCTCAACAGGGGGTTTGGCGACTCCGGTTCGGTACCACACGGGAAGATCGAGGTGAATCCCTTTTAGGGCGATTCCCTTCTCGGGCAAAGAAAAATTGCCCCCAAGCCACCCGAGACGTCCCCTAACCTGCCATGCATCTTGAAATCCGTTTATCCGGAATTGGGCAGAAACGTCTCCCTCTGTCTCAAGGGTTGCCAGAAAGGGTTTTTCGGTCTTATAGGGCTCCTGCAAAAAATGATGAAATATCGGTTTCAAGGGCACCTTCGGGAGGATCACCGTGACATCTGCATTGGCTTTCGACGACGAACCCTGCTTGAAAATTCCCCGGATTTCAAGGGGCAGGATACCCGTCAGGTCGAATCGGAGCTTGGAAAGTTCTATCAATCTTTTTTGAAGATCATAGGTCCCGTTGCAGGACGTGACAATGGGGTTTCTTTTCAGGTTCAGATAATAACGATCATAAAGGGTTTCGCCGGCTTGGACGTCTATATCGGCGGCAAAAGTCATACTGGAACGCTTTAAATCCACAACACCTTCGATCTCTGTGCCAAGAGAAACGTTTTCCCCCATTATGCTCCCATCCTTGTTTTGAAAGACGAGATCATCGAGAGACAGTTTTGCTTTCACCTGCCAGGGTCCGGTCTGGGGTCCTGTGACGTTGATTTGGATGGAATCATGAACCTTAATATTCCAATCCGACGGGATCAGGTGGTAAGTAACGGCTGCATGGAAAAGTGACGTCTCCTTCCCTTGAACCGTAAGGTTTAGATTGCGTTCCTGTAGACGAATGCCAAGTAAAAGATTTTTCAAACCAAGAGTCTCGAGTCGGACCTCCGGGAGTATAACGGATTTTTTTTCTGCGTCGATTCGGCCGTCCGGAATATGCACGCGGATATCTCCGATGAGAGTGTCCCGGGTCCTTGTGCTGATCTTTGCCTGGGGAATTTGTACGGCCACATCCTTGACCTCGATTACAGGATAGTTGCCGGAAATTCCCTCTGCCTTGAGGTCGATGTCCAAAGGCGGCAGTAGCGTATCCGTCTTTCCCATCACGGATAGGCCGCCAATATGGAGTTTCAAGGGAGCAAGAGCGGTTTTCCCCTGGTTCATGTTATAGGTAAGTCCCGTTTCCATAGACAAAGATTCAGCAGCGGTCACTGAGATGGGCAATGATCCCGTCTTTTTTAAATCAGACCTCAAAGCAATACCTTGGCAACGGACGTTAAGATTTTCGACAACGAGATTTTTGGGGCCATGGCTGTACGTAAATTTTGAGAACACCCCCATTTTTTGGATGTTAAGTTCCGAGTCTTGGAGCCTCATGTCTTGAGATTCAAGCGTGCCGCTGAATTTGAGATCGTTGATGTCAAACGTATGGCTGCTGAGGATGTTCACGTTCGACGCGGTAAAATTCATATTGCGGGAAGAATTTTTGACCTCCAAAGCAAACGATAAAAAAAGCGGTTTGTCGGCGTTGGCTATGGCATGGATTCGAAGGGCCTGAAAAGCTTGATCACCCATAGCTGCCGAGATACGTCCTTCAAGAAGTTCCCCTGATTGAAATTTGATGTCTCGAAAGAAAAAGAGGCCGATAAGGCCCCGGGCCATTCCGGCCGGAAAAGAAGGCCCTCTTTTGGCCGGTAAGATGCCGGGAAATGTGAAGCGTTCGGAAAAAATGTCAAGATACAGGCCCTTTATCTGCATATTTTTTAGAACAAGGGACCGATGACCCCATGCACCCTCAACATCCATATCCGCTCTGATGAAAGGGATCTCCATGGAGAAAGTTTTCTGTTGTTTCAAGGGCTTGAAAAGAATTCCCCTGGCCTCTAAGACCATCGGTTTAAAAGAATAGGAGAGGTTTTCTATGGTACATGATGCGCCTGTGGATGCAGAAAGCGATCTTTCTATCATCGGCTTGACTTGGTCAGGATGGTAATAGAGATAAAAGCCGATGCCTGAGAGAAGAAGCACTACAAAACACAGGGCAATGCCTGAAAACAGAAAAATTTTTTTAATCACCTTCATAGACGTCAACTTCACTGCGCGTGGCATTTTGTCCGTTTCGAGCGGCGTAATCATCGACGATATCCATATAACTAATTACATGTATTCGTAAATACGGTTACGTATTTATAACTTGGTTTTTTCCATTCTATGCATGCAAAAGTTTAAAGTGCCTAAAGTGAACTAAAGTGCCTAAAGTTAAGGCATTCTATCAATTTTAATTATAATTGACCGCGCTGAAAGCGCGTTCCTCAACTTTAGCTCACTTTAGGCACTTCAAACTTCAAACTTTTAAACTTCAGCTTATACAGGATAGTGTCCAGATAAAAATACGTCATCGTATTTATGAATTAGAGCACTAAGGGGTCAGGGTGTTTTTATGGTCGAATCGCTCCATGGATAATGCTTTTTTTCAATCCGCTCTCCTTTCCGGCTAAAAAATAGACAGCCGCAATCCGTCGATTCAGATCTTTGTTTTTCTTGTGAATCACATAGAAACTTGATATGAAAACCAAAACAGGTGATAAAATGCCGAATTATGGTTCAGCCCTTATGCCGAAAACCCCTTCCTCGTCGATCCATATGAGCATGATAGCGCCGGGCGCCCTTGGAGTCAAGATTATCGGCCGGCTCGATTCGATGAGCACGGGCAATATCTGGCGTGAGACAAACCTGGAGCTTGACAGAACGTCGCCCAAGCGGGTTATCGTCGATGCCTCTGAAATTGAATACTGTGACGGTTCCGGCATCGGTTATTTGTTCGGTCTTCGTCAGCGCCAGAAAAAAGTTGGCGGTGATTTGGAGATTCGCGGACTCCAGTCAGAGTTTCAACAACTCCTTGATCTTTTTGATCCTTCTGAATTCGAAGAATCACCGGAGATCCAACCCGGTCCCATCAGCTTTTTCGAAAAGATCGGACGGTCAACCTGCCAAATCTGTGAAGAAGCCTATGCTTTGGTTGAATTTGTGGGAGAAGCCGGTGTGGCGATGGTCAAGGCCTTGCTCAACCCAAAGCAGGTGCGTTGGAAAGATGCATTTTTGGTAGCGGAAACCGCAGGTGTAAATGCGCTGCCCGTTATTGCCCTGATCGGTTTTCTCATGGGGCTGATCATGGCGTTTCAGGCGACCATTCCCATGCGCCAGTTTGGTGCGGAAATCTATGTGGCCAACCTCGTCGGACTCTCCATGGTCAGAGAACTTGGGCCGCTCATGACCGCCATTGTTCTGGCAGGACGGTCCGGCTCTGCCTTTGCCGCGGAGCTTGGAACCATGAAAGTCAACGAGGAGATAGACGCGCTGATCACCATGGGACTCGATCCCGTTCGATTTTTAGTGGTTACCAGGATCCTTGCCGCGGTGATCATGACACCGCTCCTCACCCTCTTTGCAGATCTTATCGGCGTGATGGGGGGGTCCATTGTTTTGCTCTCTTTGGGTTATCCGTTAACCACCTATTTTAAACAGATTTTCTCCATGGTAAATTATGTAGACCTGTTCGGGGGTCTTTTAAAATCGATTGTTTTCGGTCTTTTGGTCGCGGGTATCGGGTGTTTACGGGGTCTGCAGACTGAAATCGGTGCCAGTGCCGTCGGGGAATCCACCACCCGGGCGGTTGTCGGCGGAATTGTTCTGATCGTTGTTACAGACG